>CAYZAZ010000007.1:0-2145 GCA_964476545.1 uncultured Gammaproteobacteria bacterium | reverse complement strand
AAAATAGGTGCTTTAATATCTCCATGTCTTGCCTTGCCTGTCCCTTTTTGTTTATAAATCTTTCGAGTTGAGCCAACGACCTCTGACCTTGTCTTGGTAGAAGCTGTTCCTTGACGCTGATTAATCAGATAAATTCTTATATATTGCGCGATTTGCTTATTATTTATTTTCACACCAAAAATTTCTTGAGGTAAATCAAGAGTTTTCGTTTCTTTTCCCTCAATATCATAAACCGGCATCATTAATGCCTTTTTATCAGATTTTTCTTCAATTTTTTTTTCTTTTACTTTTGTCTCCATATTTATATCTCTAATCACTAACCACTATTTACTAGTCACTACTTCTAACAAGCCTCCCTTAAATCCAGGAACCAACCCTTTAACTAAAATTCCATCATCTTTTATTTCAATAATTTGCAAATTTTTGATAGCAATTCTTTCTCCACCCATTCTTCCAGCCATCCTTTTTCCTTTATTAACTCTACCTGGTGTTGTAGTTGAACCAATTGATCCTGGTGCTCTTTCTCCATGTGATTGACCATGAGTATGTGGTCCACCCTTAAAACCATGTCTCTTTACTACTCCTTGAAATCCTTTTCCTTTTGAAACACCAATTATTTTTAATTTTTCTCCAACTTTAAAAAAATCAGCTGGTTTTATTTCTTGCCCAACTGTTAATTTAAGACTCTCTAATTGCGAAGCCGACAATCTAAATTCGTGTAAAAAATGAAGCGGGACTTTTATTCCCGCTTTTTTTAATTCTCCTAAAACTGGTTTTTGAATATTTTTTTTGTTTCCAAAACCAAGTTTAATCGAACAATATCCATGAGTTTCTTCGAGTTTAATACTCACTAAAAAACACGGAGAAGTTTTAATAAATGTTGTAGGAATTCTATCCCCTTCTGGGGTAAAATGCTGAAGTTGTTTTGATTTTTCACCAAGTATAAAACCGGACATATTGTGTTATTGTTATCCTAAATTATTTTGCTAAATACAAAATAATTCATGGACAAAAAAAATAAGCCCCAGCTGGAGCTTATAATTCCAATCTGGTCTTAAATTTTTTAAATGTTTTTTTCCCGAACAAGGAAATGTAACATCACGGACTATTATATAATACTCTTTATAATTGGTCAACTGAAAATAAAAAAATTACATTTTCACTTCGACCTCTACACCAGCAGGAAGTTCCAAATGCATAAGTGAGTCAATCGTTTGATTTGTAGGATTCACAATATCAATCAGTCTTTTATGAATTTTCAATCCAAAATGCTCTCGAGCATCTTTATCTACAAAAGATGCTTTATTCACAACATAGACTTCTTTTCTTGTTGGTAATGGAATCGGCCCAATAACCGAAGCACCTGTTCTGATGGCTGTATCAACCAGCTTTTGACAAGTATCATCAATCAGTCGATAATCGTACGCTTTCAATTTTATTCTAATTCTTCCTTTTGGCATAATTTAAAAGAGCAAAAAAATAATTTTTGTTTATTAATCTCTAAATCTCCTAGTTTCTTAATCTCATATTCGCATTATTCGCGGCATTCGCATTTCTCATTCGTATCATTCGTATCATTAATTTATTTTGTTACTTTTGTCACTACTCCAGCTCCGACTGTATGTCCACCTTCTCGAACAGCAAATTTTTGACCTGCTTCAAGAGCAACTGGATATATTAATTTAGCTGAGATTTTTACATTATCACCTGGCATAACCATTTCTACTCCGGCTGGCAAGATCATTTCACCAGTTACATCGGTTGTACGAATATAAAATTGTGGTCTATATCCTTTGAAAAATGGTGTGTGTCTTCCACCTTCATCTTTTGTCAGAACATAAATTTCTGCTTCAAATTCAGTATGTGGAGTGATTGAACCTGGTTTAGCAACAACTTGTCCACGCTCAACGTCTGTTTTTTCAAGTCCTCTAAGTAGTAATCCGACGTTATCACCAGCTCGAGCTTCATCAAGTGTTTTTCTAAACATTTCAACACCTGTGATTACTGTCTTTTGAGTATCTTTAAGACCAACAATTTCTACTTCTTCATTAACTTTGACAACGCCTCGATCAACACGACCTGTGACAACTGTTCCTCTTCCTTGAATTGTAAAAACGTCCTCAATTGCCATCAAAAATGGTTTAT
>CAYZAZ010000006.1:33072-34534 GCA_964476545.1 uncultured Gammaproteobacteria bacterium | reverse complement strand
TAAAACTATTTATTCCAATGTTCTAATGCATTAGAACATTGGAATATTTTATGTTCTTACGTTGCGAAGCACTCGGGTCTGGAACTTTTAAATCCTTACAACTTTAACTCTGCTAATATTTTTTCTGCCACCTTTGCCGATCGCGCACTTATTATTGGGATTTTTTCTTGTTGGCCCCAATCTCTAAAATTCTTATCTCCAATATCTTTACCCTCCTTGTCAACCACCGTTCCTTTAAGTTCCGAAAGAATTAAATAAATTGCCGGTTGTTCCAAATTTCCTTTTCGAGTTACATCTGCCAAACCCAACCATCCCTCATTCATCTTTGGATATTTTGGGTTTACAACTTGACTTCCAGTTATTATCGCTAAAATTGCAGCTGCTTCTGAACCAACTCTTGGCCAAACTTCTTGCATTTTGCCAAGCATAGTTTTTGCTTCAGGAAAATAATTATCAGAAAGCACTTTTGTTCTATCATATCCGTTATCTTTAATAGGTTCTATTTTCCTGCAATTTTGTTTATCAATGTCAAAGATGAATACTCCAGAATCTTTAACAGCCATTAACACCCAGTTTTCTTCAGGAAAGCCAATTGCTGCAATTTCAAAATCTCGATATTTTGGGTTATCGATTTTGGCTATTGCCAACATTGTCCCGTACGACCACTTACCTGGGTTAAGATAATTTACAGAGCCATCTAAACCATCCAAAACCCCAAAGTACTTTTCACCCTTACTACCTAGAGTCGTACTTCCTGTTTCTTCACCGTGGATCTCCATAATTATGCCCGTTCTATTAGCATATTCTCTTAGTCCTTCAAGAACCGTCATTTCGGCGGTTAAATCTGCTCTCAATGCTTGTTCCCCAAATTGATTAATAATATCTTTTTTCTTTCCTTCTTCTCCTAGTTCCATGTGATTAATGCATACATTCACAATGCTTTCTAAAGCTACCAAAACAAGAAGATTGTTGCCAACAATTTCATTCATACCTATATTATCTTTCAAGTTTAGTTCTTTATTATATTTCATAAATTTGTCGACAACTTAATATCTATATTCTATCAATAGCAAAATATTTTTTCATGAAGAGCAAGGATGTAAAAATCCCGATTAAATCGGGAAGCATTCTTACGTTGCGGAGAGGGCGAGATTCCCTTCGACTTCGCTCAGGGTAAACTTCTCATCTCGCTCAATATTTCGTCAACCTCACATAAATAGTGAGTTTGTCAAACTATGCGGAGAGGGCGAGATTCGAACTCGCGGAGAGCTTGCGCCCTCAATAGTTTTCAAGACTATCGCACTAGTCCACTATGCGACCTCTCCAAAAAGTAGCTGCCCACCACATCTTACTTCAAGACTTAAATCTTCGCTATTCGCTCGACGTCTTGAAGAGCGATTGTTGGTGGACACAACAGTTTCTAAGACTCATTTCATATCGTCAAGAAACTGTAGTGAGGCGC
>CAYZAZ010000006.1:28278-33062 GCA_964476545.1 uncultured Gammaproteobacteria bacterium | reverse complement strand
GAACCGGCGCAGTAGATGTTTTGCAGACATCTGCGTTTCCACTTCGCCAACGCGCCAAGTCAAACTTGGCTGAAATGTTTTACGTTCCGCCAACAAATCCTATTTTATCATAAAATCACTCATTCTTAACCTCGTGAATTTTAATAAATAAATAGTAATCTTCGTCTTTTAATATTTATAATCTCTGCTTCGATGTATTAATACATCGAAGTTTTACCAATCTCAAGTAGAAATTATTTAAAGTGAGTTACTACGTAGATATATTTTAAATCCTCATCAGCTTCATTTTTTACATTATGCTTTTTATTTGGAGAAATGTAAATGACTGACCCAGATTCCGCCATTTGAATATTGCCCTCCACCGTGACAGTTGCTTCCCCTTCAATAATATAAAGCACTTCTTCTCGCTCATCAGTCGTATGCTCGCCAATTTCTTCACCCTTATGTAGAATTACATAACCAGATTTAATTTTTTGAGAAAGTGGTGGCTTTAACCAAGATTTTTTTGAATCCAAAGTATTGATGTGTCTTTTTTGCATATAATCTATAATATCACTATGAAAACAATTAAGCAAATCTCCGCCGGTGGGATTGTCTATAAAAAAATTGAAAATTCCTTGTGGCTCATCTGTAAACATTCAAGTCACAAGGGCTGGGTCTTCCCAAAAGGATTAGTTGGTGATAAAGATACTACTGAATCAATGGAAACCGCGGCACTTCGTGAAGTTAATGAGGAAGGCGGAATCAAAGCCAAAATAATAAATGAAAAGCCAATTCAAGTTGAATACACTTATAAATTAGATGGAAATATTATTTATAAAACCGTCTACTATTTTTTAATGGAATATATTTCCGGTGACCCCAAAAACCATGATTTTGAAATGAGTGAGGCAAAATTTGTAACTGAAGATGAAGTAAAAAAAACTTTAACTTATCAATCCGACAAAGACGCCTTTAACCAAATGCTAAAAATTCTGAAATAATGTTCTTCTGCAGACCGTCACAACTTGCCGCGCTTGACCTCGTCCTCCTTCGCTAAAGCTACGGCGGGATAAATAGGTCGGGAAGGTACTACTTTTGTAAAACTTACTGACGCATGATAAAATTATTTCACTTGCGGGATTAGTACACCGGTAGTACGCTACCTTGCCAAGGTAGAGAAGCGAGTTCAATTCTCGTATCCCGCTCATTTCACCCAAAGGACGTGAGCGAGGCTCGCTACAAGCGGCCCGCTCCAAGTAACTATTAATCACCGAAATGCACATAAAGTTGTCAGCAAGTTAGAAGTTATAATTAAGTAAATGAAGCCTCTTTTACGATACTTCTTTCTAACTATTCTTATTCTTTCGATTTATCACTTAGTGAGAGATATTTTGCAGACTTTTGAAATCCATAATTCCTTTACAAATATTTTTCATAGACCTCACCAATGGTGCAAGCTTTACTGTAATTATGTAACATACCCTTTAGATCTTTTAGGAATAGTTGGTTCGTGGTTAGCTTTAAGGCAAAATAAACTTGGAATTATTGGAGTAATTGTTCTTTTGTCACTTCCCCTTTGGTTACTTGCTGTCGTTTTGCCCTAATCTCCGAATGATTTTATTCCCAAATGATCTACGATTACCCGCTCCAATTACTTCCACAAACATTTTTTCAAATCAACTCGCTTATCGATAAATACGATTCCTTCTTCTTCTAACTTTTCCCTTTGCACTTTTTCTCCCCCAAAAGCATAATTTTTGGACAAACTACCATCAACAAAAACAACCCGGTGACAAGGAATATTTTTGGGATCAATATTTTTATGCAAAATTTGGCCAACTAATCGGGCAGAATTTATTTTCAACTTCTTCGAAATATAACCATATGTTGTAACCTTTCCTTTTGGTATACTGGAAACAAATTTATAAACTAATTCGGAATAATTTTTTATCATAAATTAATTATATGACCAATAAAATAAATATTCCGACCATTCTTATTATCCTCGGCGCCACTGGCGACCTAATGCATAAAAAAATTGTCCCCGCCCTTTTTCATTTATATAAAAATAATTATCTGCCAAAAATGTTTCATGTCGTTGGCTTTTCTCGCCGGCCATGGCAAGATGCCGAACTGAGAGAATCACTTGAAAAAATTCTCCTTACTCATCAAGAAAAAGATTTTCAACAATTTATAAAACTGTGGACATATCATCAAGGAAAATTTGATAACCTAGTTGATTACAAATCTTTAGCAAAAAAACTTGGTTATTATGATGAAGAGTGGAAAGTCTGCTCAAACAAACTTTTTTATATCGCCGCCCCACCCCAATCCTACAAAGTTATTCTTAATCATCTTCATGATTCAGCACTAACTAAACCCTGTTCCGCTGAGGAAGGTTTCACCAGAATCTTAATTGAAAAACCATTTGGTAAAGACGAAAAAACAGCTAAACAATTAGAAATCCAACTCTCAAAACTTTTTAAAGAAAAACAAATTTATCGTATTGATCATTATCTGGCTAAAGAGATGCTTCAAAATATTTTAAATTTCCGTTTTGGAAATTCACTTTTTGAAGGCTCATGGAACAATCAATATATTGAAAAAGTCAGAATTCACTTATGGGAAACTTTAGGCGTTGAAAAAAGAGGCACATTTTATGATGGTCTGGGCGCCCTGCGAGACGTAGGTCAAAATCACCTTTTACAAATGCTTGCATTAGTAACCATGGATCGCCCCAAGACACTCTCCACCGAAGACATCCGTTCAAAGCGTTTTGAAATGCTATCAACACTTATTCTTCCTAATAAAAATGAAATAAATAATTTTACTTATCGGGCGCAATATAATAATTATCAAAAAATTAAAGGGGCCAGTTCCTCTTCCCAAACAGAAACATATTTTAAAATTCGTGCCTTTCTGAATCATCCCAAATGGCGGGGCGTTCCTTTTATTCTGGAAAGTGGAAAAAGACTCAAAGAATCGCGTAAAGAAATTATTATTACTTTCAAGCATTTTGAACCCTGTTTTTGTCCTCCTAATTCCAATCATAAATTAAAAGACCGCTTAGTTTTTCAACTGGAACCTGAAGAAGGCGTCTTTATTGATTTGTGGTCAAAAAAACCCGGCCTTCTTTCTGCGATTAAGGGACAAAAATTTCAATTTTTACTTCGAGAAAAACTGGGAAGAACCCAGTATGTCGAAGAGTATGAAAAACTTTTGCTCGATTCAATTATGGGTGATCAAACATTATTTGTCCGCAGTGATGAAGTATTTAGTACATGGAAATTTATTGACCCCATTTCTTCTGCCTGGAAAAAAAATTCTGTTCCATTAAATAATTATTTACCTGACACAAATGAACCCATTGAAAAATCTCTGAATATTGATAAGTCACCTGCTACTATTAATTCCCAAATTAAAAAAGAAATTGGTATTATTGGCTTAGGAAAAATGGGGGGAAATTTAGCAAGGCAATTAATAAAAAAAGGTTGGACCGTGATTGGCTATAATCGCACTTCTGATGTTACCAATCAACTTATGAAAGAAGGCATTATCCCAGCTTATTCGACAAAAGAATTAGTTTCAAAACTTTCGCAACCCAGACTTATATTATTTTCACTTCCCGCCGGTAAAATAACTGACGAATTTCTTTTTGAAAAAAATAAAATGCTAAATACATTAAAAGCTGGCGATATAATAATTGACGGAGGAAATTCATTTTATAAAGATTCGATTCGTCGTGCAAAAAAACTGGATAAAAAAGGAGTTTACTTTATGGATATTGGTATATCTGGTGGTCCAGCCGGCGCCCTCAACGGAGCCTCTCTCATGATTGGCGGAAAAAAGAAAATTTTCCAAAAATATGAACAACTCTTTATCGATTTAGCTATTCCCAATGGTTATGAATTTTTTGAAGGTTATGGAGCGGGTCATTTTGTAAAAATGATTCACAATGGAATTGAATATGGAATAATGCAGGCTATTGCCGAGGGATTTTCCATCATGAAAAAAGCTAAATATAATTTAGACCTTTCCAGGATTGCCTCAATTTATAATCATGGTAGCGTGATTGAGTCAAAACTTATTCAGTGGTTAGAGTATGCTTTTATTCTCCACGGTCAAGACCTAAAAAATGTTTCTGGATCTGTCGCCCATACTGGTGAGGGTAAATGGACAATCGAAACCGCTAAGGAACATTCTGTGAAAACTAAAATTATTGAAGAGGCTTTGCGATTCAGAATTAACTCCCAAAAAAATCCTAGTTTCACTGGCAAAATTCTTTCCGCTTTAAGAGAGCAATTCGGAGGACACAAAATAATTTAAAGTTTCTTCACATGTTTTATTTCTGTTTCATCCAATCTAAATATTTTTACAAAAACATAAACAACAACCGCAATCACCAAAAAATCAATTGTCGAATTTAAAAAATGTCCGTAAAGAATTTTTATGGGACCAATTTTTAGATAGGCTGTCTCAAATCCTTTTGCCAAACCCAAAATTACACTTAAAATAGGATTAACTAAATCATTAACAAGAGCCGTAACTAATTTTGAAACAGCGCCACCCAAAATAAATCCAACCGCCAGTCCCACAACTCCTTGCTTTTTAATAAACGCTAAAAAATCATGCATATACTTCAGGGTCCTCCATATCTTTCTTCAATCCTTTAATCTTCGCTATTCGCTCGACGGATTGAAGAGCGATATTTGGAGGACAAACATTTTGTAATTCTTCACAAAGTTCAGAAACAAAATGTAATGTGCCGAGAGTGTGAATCGAACACACATCTGAGGTTTTTC
>CAYZAZ010000006.1:16564-28268 GCA_964476545.1 uncultured Gammaproteobacteria bacterium | reverse complement strand
GCCCGCCGTGACCACCTTGGCTATCTCGGCAAACAGAAATAAATTATAACATGTGCGCCCGCTTGGGGTCGGACCAAGTACCTGTTGTTTATAAGACAACCGCTCTACCGGTGAGCTACGGGCGCTATTATAACTCAAATTATTATATAAAATCTATCCTATTTTTTCTTCATCAACTTCTGATACTCTGAATCACTAATTATATCTTTGTTACCCTCTACCCGATCCAAAAAAACTAATCCTTCTAAATGATCATACTCATGTTGAAAAATTCGTGCAATAAAATCTTTAAAAGTTTTTTTTACTCTTTTTCCTGTTTTATTTGTAAACTCAACATTTATTTCTGTAAATCT
The DNA here is from genome assembly GCA_964476545.1 of uncultured Gammaproteobacteria bacterium. Taxonomy (GTDB): domain Bacteria; phylum Patescibacteriota; class Microgenomatia; order UBA1406; family GWC2-37-13; genus CAYZAZ01. The sequence goes on along the minus strand of CAYZAZ010000006.1, from coordinate 27,915 downwards.
TGGGACTAATGCTCGAACTCCAGGAATACTTAAACACCCCTCCCAGCCCTTCTCCTTTTTATTATTGTAAGAAATAATTTTTGGATTAATAACAACTAATGGCTTCATCATCGGTGCATGGGGATATCTTTTATTGGGATGTGATGCTACAATAAAAATTCGTTGAGATTGAAAAAGTTGAGGTGCCGCCATCCCAACTCCGTTTATTTTTAATAAAACCGTTAATAACTCTTTAATTAATTTTTTTATCTTTTTATCTTTTATATCTTTTACCTTTTTTGCTTTTTTTCTTAAAATAGGATTACCTAACTCAGCCACTCTAATCAAATTACTCTTTTTATTTTTTTCCATAGACTTCACTCAACCAATTTTTAACACTTGTTTGACCAGTGGGTAAATTTTTTCCAAGTGGATACTCTTTTTTTTCTTGCCATTCTCCTTTTCCCCAAATTTCTAAAATTTTTTTTCTTTCTTCTAAAGAAACATATTTATTAAATTCACTATCCACCATATTAAACCAAACTGGCAAATTTAATGTCCACACCTCTTTTTCCTCATCACTTTTGCGATTGTATAACTCCAATATTAAACCTAGAAAACGATTTTCATCTTGATTAAAAAATCCATTCCCGACAAAGTCAATAAAACGGATAAAACGAGCAAACGGAATTCCATCATAGGGTAATTTTTTTGGAGTGTAATTTGTTTCCTTTATTAAATACTTAATTAAGTTTTTTTTTGAAATTTCTAATTGACCTTCTAATAACCAATCAATTATTTGAGTACTTCTAACTTCTGATCCCGCTCCAGGTAAATAACCATCTTTAAATTCAAATCTATCATCTTTAATTTCTCCAATATCACCTAAATCATGGGCGGCAAAAGCAATTCTTACACAACTAGCCATTTCTTCCGGAGTAATCTCTGTATGATGACTCCTATTATATTTTTCTAAATCCCCAACTAAATTAAATGGATCTTGTGCTCCTCCAGCTTGAAACGCTTTCTCAACTAATTTCCCGGAAGCAACAATTGTTGCCTGAGCATGTTGATGATTGTGAAAAGAAGGTTTTTGCCATTTTACAAGATCAAATCGTTCATGAAGCTGTAAACATTTCTTTACAATTTTATCTGTAATTATTGATTTTTGTTCTAATTGATTTATCCCATTTTCAACAACTGTATTTAACATATTTTTATAGTGGACTCGAGGGGAATCGAACCCCTGTTTCCGCAACCTGCCCGCCGCCAAAGTGGACCGAAGGAGACTTGAACTCCCAACCTCTGCAATGCGAATGCAACGCTCTACCATTGAGCTATCGGCCCCGGCTTTGGCAGGCGCGGTGCGAATGCGGTAAACTTGTGCACCTAGTGGGAATTGAACCTACATCTTAGGTTCCGGAAACCTAAATTCTATCCATTGAACTATAGGTGCCATTTAAATAATTTGCAGTAATATTATAGCAAGGATAATCCTATAAATCCCAAAAACTACTAAAGAATTATTTTGAAGATAATTAATAAACCATTTAATAATAAAATAAGCGACTAAAAAAGAAGTAAAAAATCCAACCACTAATAATAATATTTCATTGACAGCAATTGACACCGTCCCAATTGTTTTCACAAAATCCAAACCTGTTGCGGCTAATATTGTTGGAACAGCAAGTAGAAAAGTATATTTAGCCGCCTCCTGCCTTTTGTAACCCAATAAAATCATTCCGATAATTATTATTCCCGCTCTTGAAACTCCAGGAATTACCGCTAAAGATTGAAATAAACCAATAAATAAGGCGTGGTTAATGGTTAAATGGTTAATTGTTTTGTGAAGGGCTATTTTTTTTCTTTTTATTAAAAATTCAATTATCAAAAATAATACCCCAACAAAAGCCAGAGTAAATACAATTAATAAATTCGATTTAAAAAATATATTTTTAATTATTTTATAAAGAAATAGGCCAATAACTGCCGTCGGTAAAAATGAAATTAAAATAAATTTAATAACCTGCTTATTTTTTAAAAGATACTTTAAATAAAGAAAAAAAACTGTCAAAATTGCGCCTGATTGAATAAATACTTCAAAAAACTTCATAAATTCAGTCTGCGACAAACCTAAAAACTGACTGGTAATAATAAGATGGGCCGTTGAAGAAACCGGCAGAAACTCAGTTAGCCCCTCAACAATTCCCAAGATAATCGCATGTAAAATAGTCATGAAATGATTATAATACGAATAATACGAATTTCTATGCGAATGATACGAATTATGCTAATACTCAAAAGCATAGTATTCGTAAATTCGCAGCATTCGCCCGCCTGCATCGCTTTGCGAAGAATTGCGGGCAGGCATTCATTAATCGATTCGTATTACACTTATGCGTGTTGCCCTAGTCCACGACCAACTTACAGAATTCGGCGGGTCCGAACGCGTTCTTGTTTCATTAAAAAAAATCTTTCCTCAAGCTGATATTTTTACCTCAGTATTTAACAAGCAAGCTTTAGGCGCTCATGCCAACCTAATTCCAACCGAAGCGGTTAGAATATCTTGGTTTGGCAAAATACCAGTTCTTAAAAATTTCTACTCACCTTTTCGTTTTCTGACTCCGCTCATTTGGCAATCATTTGATTTTTCAAAGTATGATCTTGTTATTTCCTCGAGCGGATCCTGGATGAGTAAAGGCGTAATTACAAAAAAACCAACTATTCATATCTGCTATCTACACCACCCACCTCGATATCTCTATGGCTATGAAACAGCGATTGAATGGCAAAAATATTTATTAATTAAAATTTATGGAAATATTATTAATCACTTTCTTCGAATGTGGGATTTTGAATCATCAAAACGACCTAACTTTTTTATTGCCAATTCCGAAGAAACAAAAAGAAGAATTAAAAAATTTTATCGCCGTGATGCAACAGTAATTTACCCTCCAGTTACAATACCACATAACATTGGACACGTAACACGTAACATAAAAAATATTAAATATTTTATAACAATTTCCCGATTAGCAAAAGCCAAACATATTGACATTTTAATCAAAGCCGCCAATCAAAAAAAATTTAATTTAAAAATTGTTGGCACCGGCCGCGACGAAAATTACCTCAAATCAATCGCCGGAAAAACAGTCGAATTTTTAGGGAATATTTCTGATTCGCAGATAAAAAATCTTTATGCTGATGCACGAGCCTTTTTATTTGCTTCAGTCGATGAAGAGTTTGGCATTGCTCCAGTTGAAGCCCTGGGCTATGGATTGCCTGTCATTGCTTATAATTCCGGTGGGATCCCTGAATATATCAAAAATGATATTAATGGCTACTTATTCGACCAATTGAATGAAAACTCACTAATTAAACGCATTAATGAATTAGAAAGTTTATCCAAAGAAAAATTTATTGAAATGAAAAAAAATGCCCGAAAAACTGCCGAACAATTTTCTGAAGATATATTTAAAGAAAAAATTCTTAAATTTGTTGACAAAGTGAGCAAAAAAAATAACTCCGCCCCGCTTGTTTGATTCTTTTGATAATCGTTTTACATCGAATACATTTTTTCCCTTCTTGCCCATAGACCTTAAAATGTTTTTGGTATTCTCCAATACTAGTGTCTGGAAGAATATAACTTTCATCAGATGATCCATTATATTTTAATCCTTCATCGATTACTTTTTTGACCATTTGATAAAGTTTTTGTAATTCCATCGGATTTAAAGATTTACTTTTTCTCATGGGATGAATTTTGGCCAAAAATAAAGCATCATTAGCATAAATATTTCCCACTCCCGCCAACTTATCTTGGTCCATCAAAAAAAGTTTGATTGGCTTATTTATTAAACGAGCTAAGTCTGAAAATAATTTCAAGGTAAAATCTTTCGACAAAATATCAGTTCCCTGAGGCTTCAAGGGTTTGTTTGTAATTTTTATCCAGCCAAATTTTCGCAAATCATTAAAATACAAAACTGAACCATCTTTAAAATAAAAAATAATCCGCGTTGTCTTTGCGGGTAATTTATTTTGATGAGAGTGAGGAATAATAGCTTGATAAATATTCTCTTTGCTATTTTTCCCAAAGACTAATTGACCAGTTAGTTTTAGATGAATATTTAAATAGTGACTAGTGATTAGTGAATAGTTAATAGAAACAAGTTTGAAAGCTAAAATTTTACCAAACCGTTCAATACTAATAATTTTCGCACCAAGAATATCTCTTTTATTTCCAATAAACTGTTTTGAAACTCGAATATCTACTTCCCCAAGTATTTTTCCAACAAGATCCTTCTCAAGATTCCTTCGAATTGTTTCTACTTCAGGCAATTCTGGCATAGTTATTGTTGTTCGCTGTTTATTAAAAGTCTCATTTTATCTCTTATTACTGTATTTATATACCACCAAAAATATTGCGGCTTTTTTACACATACTAAAAATCCTCTACTACAATTAGGCGCAAAATAAATATTTTCTTTTTTAATCTGTTTATTTGCAATTTTAACCGATGCAATCGCCTCCATGGGTACCTTACTTGAGATATCGACAAAATTTAATTTATTTTCAAAATTTTGTTTAACTTTTAAAGCAGGTACTGTCTCTACTTTGATCATGTTTTTTGTCAGTGATGGGACACCAAAAACATCATAAGGAATTACAACAATTCGCACCGGGTTACGATCTGCAATAGCATATCGATTGTGAATAATAACTTTACTTTTATCTAAGCTAATTTCTCGCACAATTGGCTCGGGAAATAAATAAGGGTATTGATCTTTTCTTAATTTTTCAATTAACGCTGGATTAACTTCAAAATTAATAATCGCTTCATTTGCATTAAATCTCAACTTCAATTTATGACTAATTTTCTCACCTATTTTCCAAGCCAATTCTATACCATTATTATCTCTAATAAATTTAATGGGATGAATTTCAGTTAAAAATCCAAAATAATATATTTTCTTTTGATCAATCGAACTCAGAATAATTTGCGACAGATTAAAAATAATATATTTTCTTTTTCCTGATAAGTCTTGGTATTCAAATTTAAGTAAGTTTTTGCCCGTAAACCATTTCAAGGTACTTTTTTTATAATCAGATATTTCTAGTCTTGTTACGTTTTTTAACGTTAAGTCATTTTTATATTCATCATACCTTCGTGACCCATCAATTAAATAAGGCACAATCCAAAATCCCTCTTTCTGTGCTAATTTAAAAAAATATGGATCTTTATAATCTTTACTATATATTCTCAAATCAGTTATCGCCAATCGACCGTTTTCTAATCTTATTCTCGCTCTGTAATTTGGTGTATTTATCCAATAAGCTAAATTTTCTGAATTATGAATTAAATCTCCTCCTCCGTAAACACTAATTTTTCTTCCTTGCCAGTATTTGATTAAATCATTCAAATCTAAAAATTTAACCTTCTTTTCATTTTCCAACTTTTTAAGATATTCTATCTGTAATAGATATTCTTTTTGATAAATATCATCAATTGAATTTTCTAATCCTAATAGTCCAAAACCAGCTGAACTTGGCTGATCTATAGCCTGATTAATTAATTTTTTAAAATAATTAATATTTTTTTTATCCCTCATGTAGTCATTTGGTTGAGAAGTAAAGTTGGTACTGCTGTCTCCATAGTTATATAAAGGATCGGTAATTGTCTGCCGGACAATAAAAGGCGCTTTTTCTCTTTCATAATCGGGTATCATCAACCATTGAGCGCTAGCTGGATAAGGATAATGCGGTGGTCCGCCATAAAGAGTATAACTGTCCGTATTATATTGCTCTTTAGTTATTTGATGAATTAAAACCCCATATTTCTCACTCATATAATTTAAAGTATCGGTACTGATTATCCATGAGGATGTAACTTCGGGATAATAACCAAAATTATCTTTAAAGGTTAAAAATATATGATCAATTATTTTTATATTATCTTCAATCGAATATCCAATACTAAATATGTTTTGAGCTTCAAACCAATTATTATCATTTCCTCTATATTTAACCCCTGAATCCCGGGCTAATTGTGGAGTAATTTCAAGCAACAGAGCCAGTTTTATACTTTTTGACAAGCTCTCCCTCTTTAATAAATTTAAATATTTATCATTTTTTAAGACATCATAACGAAGGGCAAAATAAACAAGAATTTCATATTTATTAAAAGTTTCTATTTGCTTTTCTAAATTTAACAAAGATCCCTTTTGACAACATTCTTCCCCCCTGACTTGATTAATAAGTAATATCTGTCCAGGTTCTTGGGCATAAATTGTTTTATTAATAAAAATAGTAAGAAAGATTATTACTAATAATGTAATGAATTTTTTACTCATACCGAATGGCGTCAATTGGCGATAAATCGGCTGCTTTTTTTGCAGGAAAAACTCCAAAGACAATACCAATTAAAGATGACACACCAAGTGCTAAACCAACCGATTGCGCATCGATATAAGCCGGAAATAATTTCTGAATAAATAAAACAATAATAAAAGAAATTAAAAGACCCAAAAACCCACCAAGAAGAGATAAAATAACCGACTCAATTAAAAACTGCCAAAGAATATCTTTTTTTCTTGCTCCAAGCGCCCGCCTAATACCAATTTCTTTTATTCTCTCCGTCACCGTCACATACATTATATTCATAATCCCAATTCCTCCAACAATAAGTGAAATCGCCGCAATTGCCACCAAGACTAAATTTAAGATACTAAATATGGAAGAAATTGCTCCCAGAATTTCCGTCTGTTCAACAACTGAAAAATCATCTTCTTCATAGCGTTTTAAAAGCACATTTATTAACTCCGTTTTTACTGTGCTTAGATTTGCGCCTGACTCTGCCTTGACAATAATCACAAAAAATTTTTTATCAGTATTAAAAACATAAGCAGTTTTATACGGCATATAAACAAACGAGTCCAAATCTGGTCCACCAAACCCTCCTCCACCTTTAGCCTCCAAGACTCCAATTACCTTATAGCTTTGCTTTTCTAATTTCACAAATCTTCCAACTGCATCTGCGGAATTTGTAAATATTTTTTGCGCAATTTTAGGTCCCAAAACTACCACCTTACTGCGTTTATCTACATCATTTTTTGTATAAACTTCCCCATATTGCGCTTTTAAATTTAAAGCGGCAAAAATATCTGCAGTTGAACTATATAAATCCCCAGATTCAATATTTCCTAAAGCTGATACATTTATTGACTTTGTAAAAACAGGTAAAACATACTGAGCCTCTTTTACTCTTTGTAACTTTAAAATATCTTTTTCATCAAAACGAATACTCCCTAAAGATGACCCACTTCTAAAACTTCCCCCTTGAAGAATTTTTCCTGGAAGAATTCTTAAAAGATTTGTTCCTAGGCTCTCAAACTGATCATTAATATATTTTCTTAAACCCAGACCAAAAGCCATAAGAAGCACCACTGCCATCACACCTATTAAAATTCCTAAAGACGTCAGAAAAGTCCGTCCCTTATTTCGAGAAAAATCAAAAATCGCCGATTTTATAATAAAAATAAAATATGACATATTAGTTAATAAGTTCTTAGTTATAAAGTTCTAAGTTTATTTGTACTTAACGAACTTAGAACTTTACTAACTTTATGAACTTGTTATTTCTCCATCCACAATTTTAATAATCCGCCTAGCCCGCTTTGCAACATCAAGCTCATGAGTGACAATGACAACGGTCATTTTTTCCTTTTTATTTAATTCCTCAAGTAGGTCTAATATTTCATCACCTGTTTTTGTATCAAGGTTGCCCGTTGGTTCATCGGCCAAGATCAACTTTGGATCCATAATTAACGAACGAGCAATTGCCACTCTTTGCTGTTGGCCTCCAGAAATCTTATTTGGATATGAATTTTCTTTCCCTTTTAAACCAAATCTTTCAATTAAATATTTGGCTTTTTCTTCTGGATCATAACCTAATTCTTTTCTTTTATAAATCGATGGTAAAACAATATTTTCCATGATGGTTAATTTATTGATTAAATTAAACTGTTGAAAAACAAATCCTACAAACTCACTTCGCAGTGTCGAAAGTGCATTATCATCGAGTTTTGAAATATCTTGATTTTCAATTAGTATTTGACCTGAGGAAGGTTGATCCAATAGGCCAATAATATGCATTAAGGTTGACTTGCCACTTCCTGAAGGTCCAGTAATTGCGCAATATTCTCCCTGTTTTATTTGTAAATTAGTTTCTTTTAATGCACTAAAAACTACATCTTTGTCTAATTTATATTCTTTTTTTACATTCTTAAGTAGAATCATTTCTCTAGGAGTATTTAATTACTAATTAACAATTGTTTCATTCTCATTTAATCCTGAAATAACTTCAGTCATCGAATCTTCAATCTCTCCAGTTTTAATAACCGTTTTAATCTTCTTACCCTTAACGACTTTATTAACATATTTTTCACTTTTTTCGATTTTAATAAAACTTGTGGGAATCATTAAAACATTTCTTCCTTTTCCAATTTCAAATTCAATATCCCCAGTCATTCCTAAACGATATTTATTTTCAATTTCACTCTCATTTATTTTAATTTTCACTCCATATACTGTTCCCGATTCATCAGTATCGGGTGTAAAGGCAATATTCATAACCTCACCACTAATTTGATCGTCGGGATAGGAATCAAGAGTAATATTTCCTTGCATTTTCTCTTTAATTTTAATGACGTCTGTTTGATCAGCGGTTGCGTATAAATAAATTGTTTTGGGATTAACTATTTCAAACTCAGCTTGAGCCGGTGTTGCATTTACCCCCGCATAAGGCAAAGAAACTTTTGTAACAATTCCTTCTATTGGAGTATATAAATATGAATATTTTAAAGCAATGTCTTTCAATTCCACATCAAGTACTGAGTTATTTAAATCAAACTGAGCCTTATCTAAAGTTCGTACAGCCGCTTCCCGCAAATCAGTAGTTAATCCACCAATATTTTTTATATCGTTTTCATCTTTGGTTGTTTCAAAATCCCATCGAGTTTTCATATAAGTATTAAGATATTTTTGAAGATTTTTTTGTAATTCTTTTTGATCAAGCGAAGCCACTCCCTGATATTTTTTTACATAATCCCCTTCTTTCACCCCAACCCACGTCAACATCCCAGATGATTGAAAACGCAAAGTAATTTTTTCATCAGCATCAATATTTCCTGACAACGATAATATTTCTTTAATTATTTGTTTTTTTACTAAATAAGACTTTTCTCCCTTCACAACTGGTTGTTCATTACTTATTCTTTGAAAAATAAAAAAACCTATTACTCCTAAAAAAATAATTGACACACCTACAAAAAATTTATTTCTAAAAAAATTAATCATAAAAATGGCTTCCAATCAGCGATTGGTATTACGTTATAACTTAAAAAATTCCAAGCATACAAATAAATAGCCGGGAGTATTATTATAACAGCGATTAAGAATTTTTTAGAAGAAAATAATTTCTCAAAAGCAATAATTGCCATTGGCCAAAGAGGTAGACTATATCTTGAAATATCTCGATGCTGAACAAAAATTATTGCTAAAAGAAAGACAAGACTGAAATAAAAAAAACTCCTAAATTTAGAACGATAAAGATAAACAACGGTCAAAATATAAATAAAAAGGTAAAAAATTATTTCCTCAAGCCAAGCAGTCCCCACCCATTTTGCCTGCCAATTAAAAACTGAAAATGGATAAGGCATGGGGACTGTCGCAGTCGTGTGAAAAAAAGCAAAAAAATCTCCATATTGAATCCAATATAAAGAAAAAACACCTATCAATCCTAAAGGAATTAATATTAACCACAGCCATTTTAAAGAAAAAAAATTGTCATTGCGAGTATTTTCAATTAAACCTGAATACGAAGCAATCTTCTCGATTAGATTACTTCGCTTCGCTCGTAATGACAAAAATATTTTTTCTAGAAATACAAGACCATACGCTCCAAAAAGTAAAATTCCCGGAATTTTAGTCATGGTTGCCAGCCCTCCAAAAAAACCAGCTAATAAATAATTATTCTTCTCAAAGAAAAAAATAGAGACTAAAAGTAAAAATGTAAATAAGCTTTCAGGGGCACCAACCGATCTCACAATTAAAAATCTCGGTAAAAAAAGAAGAGCAAAGACTAAATATAAAGGTTTATTGGAAATTTTAAATTTTGAAATTAGATAATAAAAAAACATTCCTAATAAAATCGTAAAACCAATATTTACAATCAACATTGATTTTAAATAACCAAAAAATAGAGCAAACAACTTAATAAAAAACGGATAAAGTGGTAAATGAGCGGCAAAATACTCAGGCTTAATTCCTGGAATATCCATATGTTTAATCAAATAAGCCGTTTTTGCTGGAATAATATATAAAAGTCCATCATATTGCCGATAGATATATTGAAAATTAAAATCTTTAATATTTAATCCTATCCAAGCTGGTTGACGAATAATAAAAGGTACCCACAAAATTAAAGTAGAAATGACCGTAATCAGAATAATTAATAAATAAGGTGTAAATTTACTGTATAATTTCATCTATAAATTCTAACATATTTAATCAATGAAAAAAGAAACTTTAAAAAGTAAATTACCACTGATTTTTTTATTTATTCTATTTTTTATTGCAGTTTTTTTAAGATTTGCTAATTTTGAAAAATATATTACATTTCTTGGCGATCAAGGCCGTGATGCAATTATCTTTAAAAGAATTATTACTTTTGAACACCCAACCGCAGTTGGTCCACCATCTTCAATCGGTGGCGTTTACCTTGGCCCTTTTTTCTACTATTTTATCGCCCCTTGGCTACTTCCTTTCAATTTTAATCCTGTAGGTCCAGCTATCGGCGTCGGTATTTTTTCCTGTCTATATATCTTAATCAACTATTATGTTGTCAAAAAATTACTTGATGAAAAAATAGCTCTTATTTCGACTACCTTAATCACTTTTTCGGTTACTCTAATTAATTTTTCTAGATTCTCCTGGAATCCAAATTTGCTCCCACTATTCTCACTTCTCACAGTATTTCTTACCTTTGAGGCTTATAAAACAAAAAGCTATCGATACTATTTCTTAGCCGGAATGATGATTTCTTTGACAATGCAACTTCATTACCTTGCTCTACTCATTATTCCACCTCTAATATTCTATTTTCTGTTATTAGATAAAAAACAAAAAAAGAACAATATTGGCATAAAAAAACTTTTATTTAGTTTTTCTTCATTCTTACTTTTTTCATCCCCTTTGATTTTCTTTGACCTTCGTCATAATTTTTTAAATACCAGAAATCTTATTGCTCTTTTTAGTCAATCAGGAAATTTTTCTCAAAATAAAATCATTAGCTTGCTCATGATTTTTAATCGACT
>CAYZAZ010000006.1:7379-16554 GCA_964476545.1 uncultured Gammaproteobacteria bacterium | reverse complement strand
GAATTTATTATTTCTTGTAATTCGATTGCCATCGATTAACTTAGAAATAAATTTAATCAGCTCCTCAATAATTTTAATCCTAATTATTTATTTATATTTTTATTTTATATTTAAGAAAAAAAATAATATTCATATTTTTTTCTTAATTACTTTTTTTTATATTTTTGGGGTCTCTTTTTATCGAGAATTAAAATCTGCTCATTATTTCGGAGCTATCTTTCCTTTCTTTTTCATTATTATTGCTTATTTTTTAAGTTTATTTAAAGGGAAAAAAATAATCTTTAGTCTAATTTTAATTTCTCTTTTTATTTATTCAAACAGCACTCATTATTATTTTTTAAAAAATGTCGCCAATAGCCAAATTAAAAAAGCCATCAATGTCGCTCAAGTCATTAAAGAGAATAATCGAAATAAAGAATATAGTCTTGTTTCTTTACCCGAAAGTTCATCTGAAGCCCAGTATCGCTACTTTTTAGAAATCTGGGGAAATAGACCAGTCGATAGAGAAATACATAAAAAAACAGATGAACTTTTTATTACTTGTGAAGAACCATGTCTAACTATCGGCAATCCTCAATGGGATATTGCCCTATTTGCTCCAATAAAAATTGACGGGGAATGGAAAGTTGAAAATGTCACAATCTATAAATTAAGCCATTAATATGACCATATCATTAATTATCCCTTGTTATAACGAAGAAGCTAACATCCAAAAAGGTGTTTTAGATAAAATTGGCAATTTTACAAAACATGATGATCGATTTATCGAAGTCTGTATTGTCGATGATGGATCGACCGATAATTCCAAAAATATTATTAGTAAATATTTTTCTATTTTTCCAAAATTTCGACTCATTGAAAACAAACACCAAGGAAAAGCTTTTGCAATTAATACCGGTATTAAACTAGCCAAAGGTAATTACGTAATTTTTACTGATATTGATTTAGCCACGCCAATTGAAGAAACTAATAAATTAATCGAAGAAATTGAAAAAGGCTTTCAAATTATTATTGGATCAAGAAAAAGCAAAAGAGAAGGGGCTCCAATACTTCGCAAAATTCTATCACTCGGGGCAATTTTCGTACGCTATATTCTCTTTAATTTCAAAGGAATTACCGATACCCAATGTGGTTTTAAATTATTTGAAAAAGAAGCCGCAATAACAATTATCAATAAATCCCAATTATTTAAAGAACATCGTCATATTCAAGGCCCATCTGTTACTGCCGCCTTTGATTTAGAATTTTTATTTTTAGCTTTTAAACTAAATTATAAAGTCAAGGAAATTCCTGTTCATTGGCGCCATATGGAATCGCGAAATGTCAACTTCATAAAAGATATGATTGAAACTCTCAAAGATATTTTTAAAATTAAATTATATGAATTTCAAGGGAAATACAATTAGTCAAACTTAAAACTCAAATGTCTAATGTTAAAACTAAAATAATATATAAAATTTTCCCAATAATCCTTCTCTTAATTGCATCCTCTTTTTTGATTTTTTATAAATATAACGAGATTCCAAAAGGCTTAACTCATGATGAAAATGAATTAGCCCGAGTAGCTTTCTCATTAGAAAATAAGCCTTATACTCCCTTTACACCTGTAGCTGATGGTCATGGAACACCATATTTTTATTCCCTCTTACTTTCTTTTAAAATTTTTGGCGTTAATCAATTTGCTCTCCGCCTCCCCTCAAGAATTTTTGGAATTTTAAATATTGTATTTTTTTATTTAATCCTTCAGTTGGTTAGTAAAAACAATGACAAAAAAAATCTAACTGTTCACTATTCACTAATCACTAGTCTCCTACTTCTTAACTCTCGCTGGTTTCTCCATTTCTCCCGCGTCGCTTTCGAGGTTCCCTTTTTGCTACTTATGGAACAAATCTCAATTTACTTTATTTTGGTTTCTTTTAAAACTACTCGCTATTCCCTATCCGCCCGCCACGCAAGACAGTATGCTGGCGTTGCGGGCTGGCTCACTACAACCTTACTCTCAGGTATTTTCGCCGGAATCGCTTTTAATTCCTATCAGCCAGGTAGAATATTTTTTTTAATTCCCTTATTTTTATTATTTGTTAAAAAAGTTAATAAAAAACAAATTTTTTACTATCTAATTGCTTTTATTATTTCTATCATTCCAATATCCACCTACCTCCTAATTAATCCAAATAATGATATTCGGATTAATCAGCAGTTTTTTCTAAAAAATTCAAGTTTATCATCTTTAAAAAAAGCCGAATTTCTTGGAGCCAACATCTTAAATACATCATTAATGTTTATTTCAAAAGGCGATATGCATGGAGTCCATAACTACACTGGTAAACCCGCCTTAAACCCCATCTTCTTTATATTTTTCTTTGCTGGATTAGTTATTGCACTAAAAAACTACAAAAAAATTGAAAATTTGTTATTTTTATCTTACTTTGCCATCTCGCTTGCACCAACTATTTTTACCTACCCTTGGGAAAACCCAAATATGCTTCGCACCTATACCGCCCTACCAGCAATTATTTATTTTGCTGGATTATCCATCCTAACTATTACTAACTATTTTCAAAAAATCTTTTTTAATAAATACTTGAAGTACTTATTACTTATTACCTGTTACTTATTACTAATAGTTTCCACTCTTTACGAACTTCGCACTTATTTTATTTATCAACCATTAGTCTTTAAACAGGCTTATGATAAGCCCGATTATTTGAAAATTATTAGATCAAGTACTCAGAAAAATGAATAAATTAATTAAATACTTTCTTTATTTTTTTATTTTTATTAGTTTTCTATTTTGTCTTTGGCTCCCTTTACGAAATGAGCTAATTATTCAAACCGATATTGCTCGTGATTTTCTTTTACTTGAGGAAACAATAAAAAAAGGGGTTCTTCCTTTAATTGGCGCTCACTCAGGAATTTCAGGAATATTTCATGGACCTGCTTGGATTTACATTAACCTACCTGCGTTTATTTTAGGTGGAGGTAACCCGGCAATAGTTGGATTTTTTTGGACCTTTCTATACGCCATGGCACTTTTTATAATTTTTTTTACAACAAAAAAATTATTTAATTTTAAAATCGCTTTATTAAGCACTGCCCTATACGCAATGGTTTCTGTCCAAGAAATTAATAATCTAAGTAATCCTTATGGAGCATTGATGTTTTTTCCTTTGTTCTTTTATTTTTTTTACCGTTATCTCACTACATATAGATTAACTACCTTAATACTTTCAATTTTTTTTCTTGGTATTGTTATTCAGTTTCAAATGGCTTTTGGAGTACCCATTTTAGTATTAACAATTATTTATCTTTTTATATTTTCAATAATCAAACGCAAACCAACTCATTTTCTATCTTTACTTATAATATTAATTACCCAGTCAACTTCAATATTATTTGAAATAAGACATAATTTTACTCAAACCCACTCGCTTATTAGTTACCTAAATTCACACAATAGTAATATATTAAATATGTTGAGCTTTAACTCAATTTTTAATCAATTAACAAAGGCTTTAAATGAAGGACTAATATTTTTTACAAAAAATAATTTATTTTTAAATTTAATTTTTTTTACCATTATTTTAATTTATGTAAAAAAAAGTCTTCAAGAAAAAAAGTTTCAACATAAACTTATCTATTTACTTTTTCTTTATTTTTACTTTGGCTATTGGTTTCTTATGCTCTTTTATTCTGGCCAAATCTGGATTTATTATCATTGGGCATTTATACCAGTGTTAATTATGCTTTTCTCTTCCTTATTCCAAATAATTAATAAAAAAATATTTCTCCCTTTATTTTCTTTTTTTATTATTTTCCTTTTTATTCAACAAATTAATCGTTTTGTTGAGAGGAATAATTATATTGGAGTAAGTCAGGCCTCATGGATATTTTTCAAATCTTCAGTAGAGAAAATTTATAGAGATACGCAGGGCGACTTTGGTTATTATGTTATCTGTGATGATCAATTAGGCTATCAAGCTAAATATGCTTTTCATTATCTCCAAAAATTTTATAAAAATAAAGCTTTTAGTTTTAAGAAAAAAAATACTACCTATGTTTATATTGTTCCCTCTTCTGACCTTGGTTATAATCCAAATAATTTTGTCAAACAGCGAATTAAAATTCAAAGTTCTCCTTTAAAAATTATCTCATTCAAAAACGGCATTAAAATAAATAAATATCAAATCAAAGAATCTGATCTAAATAATCCCTCTGATCCAAATCTTCTTGATTCAATGATTTTCAGATAAGTATCTCTTACTCAACAACTTCAAATTTATAAAGCTTAACCTCACCAAAATTTATAGTTTTCATAAGTTTTTTATTAGGAGTTGCCGAAAATTCCCAACGATTTTCCTTATACGTTTTATTTATATTATTAGTAACTACATAAAGCGTCTTTAAATCCATATATGATTCTTTACTATTTATCTTCACTTTTGCATCTCTTTCCAACACATATCTAAAAGGAATACCTTGTGCGCCACCTGTGATATTTTCCGTTATATTATATGGTGGACGAGGATTATCCTTTACAATGTAACTCGCAATTTCTTCAATTTTATTTACCGATAAATAATCCTTTTTTATATTATGCACATCATAAGGAATTAATAAAGAACTATATAACATAATCGAAATAATAATAAATTCTATTTTTGGAATTTTAATTTGTGTCAATAAATGTCCAATATACCAAACAAGTAGTGGATAAACTGGAAAAAGATAATGGATGTTATATATTTGTTTACTCATAAAAACAGCCACTAAATTCATCAAGAGTAACGGCACAAGAAAAACCTTTTTATCTTTTTTTAATGATAAAAAAGATTTAATCATCAAATAAAAAATGACAATGATAACTAAATAAATGAGAAATTGACTTAAACTTACTGTTGGGTGAGAAATCTCTGAAGGCTTTAGTCCTAAAATAACCAATATTCCACTAAAAAAATGCGTCAATTTATTCCCTATTTCTCCAGCTACGCCCCGATGATTAAAATTATAAATTAAAGCCTGAGACAAATAAAATTGATGTTTTAACTCAAAAATAATAAGAGGTAGACTTCCTATTAAAAAACCTAAAAATAAAACTAAACTTAATAATATTTTCCTTTTAAATACCAAGTAAAATAAGCAAAAAAATATTATTGCTAAACTTACATAATGAAAATTAACCATTAATCCACCAATTATTCCGGCTATTAAATAACCCAGTAATTTTTTTTTATTTGAAGCATAATTCTGTAAAATTAACAACCAAAAAAACACGGAAAAAGGGATTATTAAATTTGGATTCCAAAAAAAACGGGCAAAAGTTATTGTTGCTGGTGATAAAGCATAAATAACCGTACTTATTATTTGTGTCTTCTTTGAAGTTGATAAATATTTAACAAGCCGATAAAAAAAATAGATTGAAATTGTAAAGAAAAATATTGTTGGATATATGGCCCCTTCGACATTGAGATTCCCAATTAACAATCCAATAATGGCAATATATAAAGATAAAGACCCAAAATACACTTCCCGAATAGTAAAAAGTCCAAATGACAACGGTGGACCAATAAGAGTAATCTTTTTTTGTTGAATTATTTCTAATGCTTTTATAGTATCTCTCGCTGTATCATCAAAAAAACCTAAGCTTCCTTTTAGATTAATAGTGTAGAAAATAAAACTTATTATCGTTAAAAAAATGACTAAGTAATTTTTTTTAATAAATTGCATGATATTATATAAGTATTCTACTATATGATTATTATAACTTTTTTTACAATAATTTTAGGCTTAATTGTAAGAAATTATAACCTGGCCAAAGTACTCTTTTACGATTGGGATGAGGGCATGTATGCCCAAATTGCAAAAGAAATAATAAAAAATAAAAGTTTGTTTACTACCTTCAACGGACAAGTGTGGTTAGATAAACCTCCCTTAGTCCATGGTTTAATTTCACTTATTTTTTCTATCTTTGGTTATTCGGAATTCTGGACAAGAATGATTATGGTTATCACTTCAGCTATTCTTTTGATTCTCCTATATTTTTTGGCAAAAAAAATAACCAAATCATCAATGGCTTCATTATTATCGGTAGTAACCTTGGCCACCTCTCCTATTTTTTTAGAAAGAACAACCCTGCTAAACAGTGATATTTTCATTGCAGTATCTTGGCTCGGATATTTTCTTTTTTGGGATAAATACTGGGCAAAGCTTTTTTTTCTAACTCTCGGAGTTTGGAGTAAATCAGTCCTGGGTTTTTATCCTTTGTTAATCGAAATATTTTATGAATTGTGGCAATTAATCTTTCATCAAAAAAAATTACATCTTAATCTTAAATTAATTTCTAAATATCTTTTAATGATTACTCTCCCCTCTCTTTGGTATATTGTCGGATATTTTAAATTTGGTCAATTTTTTATTGCTAATCACTTTTTAAGTCAGGTTCTAAAACGTCTTTACGTGCCAATCGAACTTCATTTTGGAGGTAAATTTTTTTATTTTAATTACCTCTGGGAAAAAATGGGAATTATTAATTTGTTATTTGTTATTGGATATATATTATTTGGTTTTAATATATTAAAAAAAATACCTAAATATAAAATTAAATTATTCGATTTGATTCTCTTTTCCCCTCTTCCTTTTTTAACTCTTTTAACAATTATGAGAACAAAAATTACTTGGTACGTCATAATATTTTTACCCTTACTTTGTCTTTTAATCGCTTATTTATATATGAAATTAAACCAAAAAATCCTTAAGTATGGACTAATTATTTTTATTACTGGATATTTCTTTTTAAATTTTATCCCACAAACTTTCTTATTAAAAGTAAATTACTCTCCGCCAGAAAAATTAAAACTCGCCCAATGCTTAAGTAAAACAAAGTATAAAAAAATTGCTTTTTTAGTCGACGAGGAAGAACGCAAAGTAAAGAATTTTCTTGAGGCCGCTCATTACGATACCACTTCTTCATTTTTATATGGAGGCTCACCTTCGTTTGTTTATTACATAAATAAAAAAGTTGACTATTTTTATAGTATCGATAGTTTTATAAACGAAACGAACAAATATCAATTATTAGTTAGTTCAAAAAAAGATAAAGACATGTCTCTGCAAAAATTAGAAAAAAATTCTATTAAAATTTGTGACTCAGAAAACTGGATCAGTATTATAAAATAGACTTATGTATATTGAAAATAGCATCGCTTTTTTTAAAAAAAACTTTAAAAAAATAGATTTACTTTTAATTTTCGGAATAATCTCTTTATTCTTACTTACACGACTAATTAATATTGAACACTTCCCAATTTTCAATGACGAAGGAATATATATTCAATGGGCAAAGACAGCTTGGCATGATGCTTCTTGACGATTTATCTCACTAACCGATGGCAAACAACCTCTGCAAACCTGGGGTACGATTCCTTTTTTAAAATTATTTCCAGACAATGCCTTATTGGCCGGACGTCTATTTGCCGTCTCAACTGGTCTTGCTAGTTTAGCGGGAATATTCTACCTACTTTTATATATCTTTAATAAAAAAACTGCTTATGTCGGTTCATTACTCTACATCTTTACTCCCTATTTTCTTTTTTATGACCGTTTAGCCTTATCTGATTCGGGAGTCAACGCAGGTTTTATTTGGATATTATTTTTCTCTATCTTACTTGCCAAAACTATGAAATTAGACATTGCATTAATTTTTGGCTTAATTGGAGGAATATCGCTACTTACAAAATCCTCAGCACAGGTTTTTATAATCATGGGCTCATTGGGGCCAATACTTTTTTTATCTAAAAAAACGAATATAAAAAAATTTATAAACAAAAGTGCCAATTTTTATTTATTATATTTAATAGTTATTTTTATGGCTTTTGCCATTTATAATGTTCAACGTCTATCACCCTTTCTCCACTTTGTTTCAGAAAAAAATAAAGTCTTTCTTCTTTCTTTTACTGATTTTGTCCAATCACCCTTTCAAGTTTTTTTCCATAATTTAGTAACTTTACCGTTATATGTTTCTTGGGAAATGGGTTTTATTTTAGCAATAACCGGTCTCATAGGTTGGATTTTTTTATTAAAAAAAGATAAAAAATTATTTCTTTATTTTAGTTTATGGCTTGTGCTTTTATACATTGGCGTTTCTCTATTTACAAGAGTCTTGTATCCAAGATATTTAATGTTTTTTGCCAGTTTATTACTCCTTACAACGGCTTACTTAATAAGCTATCTAAAAAATAAAATATTAATTACTGTTTTCAGTCTTTCTTTAATTAGTTCTTTTATATTTTTTGATCATCCTATATTATTTAATATCAAAAAAGTCCCCTTTCCTGAAGTTGATCGAGGTCAATATCTTGAAGGTTGGACTGCAGGTTGGGGCATTAAAGAAATAGTTGATTACGCTCGACAAAGAACAAGTGAGAAACCTGTGGTCATTTTAGCCGAAGGTAGTTTTGGCATGACCGGAGATGTACTAAATGTTCATATTAAACCAAGCGATCGAATTTTCGTAAAGGGCTACTGGCCTCTTACAGAAAAAAATATTGAAGAAAATATTTCCGAACTCCAAAAAAGCATTGTTCTAGTTGTTATCTCTCATCAAGAAACACTACCAAATTTTGCAAATAATTTAACATTAATCAATAAATTTGAAAAGCCAGGAAATAAATCAGTAATATACTTATTTGAGCTAAAAAATTAAATCTAAAGAAGTATCACGAGTGACAGAATCTAAAAATTTGTAAAATATTAAATTCTATGAATAAAAAAACCATAATTATCCTTTTGTTTTTTATTTCTTTATTTATAATAATTCGTTCAATAAACTTTATTTATCATCTTAACTGGTCAGGCGATCAAGCAAGTTTTGCTATTGAGGCACTTAGAATCTTTCGAACAAAATCTCTTACTCTTATCGGTCCACAAATTTCTGCTAATTTAGAGGGTAGATTTGTATTCCAAGGCCCAGCCATTTACTATATGCTCCTTATTTTCCTAATTCTCGGAAAATTTGACCCCGTTATTTCTTCCTATTTATTTATGATATTTTGTTCGTTAATGATTTTACCTTTATTTTATGGAGTAAAAAAACTAACGAACGAAAAAGTAGCTTGGTTAATGATAATCATCTACTCTTTTATTCCCTACTATATCAATTACACCAGATTTATTTGGA
>CAYZAZ010000006.1:0-7369 GCA_964476545.1 uncultured Gammaproteobacteria bacterium | reverse complement strand
TGGCTTATGGGAAAATATCAAGAAAATAAAAAAACGGTATATTTATTTGTCATTGCCTTTTGGTTAGGTTTACTTCTTCAATTTCATTATCAATTTATCATTGTTATTGCCGGAATCTTTAGCTACTATTTTCTATTTAAAAAAATAAAACTATCTAATATAACTTTTTTCGTCCTCGGGTTAGCGGTTGGGCTTTCCCCCTTGATTCTATTTGAATTAAAACATAGCTTCTATAATCTTAATACCATGATTCTATATGCACAAAATTGGAGTAAAGTAGATCGACCTGGTGGAATTACAATGCCACATTATTATATAAGTATATCTTTCATGTTGATCTTAACTTCTTTGGGATTTTTAACTAAATTTATTAAAAAAATTTCTTATAAGTATTTTTTTATTTTTGCACTATTACTTATTATCTATTCGCTAAGCCTATATATTCCCACTCCCCCTCATGCTTTTTGGGCGCCAACAACACCTTGGAATTACTTAACTGAAAAAAAAATTTATGAAATTATTAAATCTACTAAACTTAAAGATAATTTTAATATAGCAAATCTTGCCTATTATGACACACCGGCAGTGGTTATTAAATACTTTATGAAAAGAGATTATTATCAAATAAACTATGAGGATTATTACCAAAATAAATATTTATTTGTAATTAGTGAAAATGATAAATATAAAATTAACCAATCCTATGAAATAAGCACCTTTTCGCCTCATAAAATACTTAACCAATGGAAAATAAATAATAAATTTAATATGTTTTTATTAGAAAGAATTAATAAATAATTATGAACAACCAAAAAATTCTAATAGTTCTTCCAGCATACAATGCCGCCACAACCCTTGAGAAAACTTATTTTGATATTCCACTAGCTTATCGATCGCATGTCTTACTCGTTGATGATTTTAGTACAGACAATACAATAAAAGTTGCTCACAAATTAGGCATAAAAGTAATAGAACACAAAAATAATTTAGGTTATGGCGGTAATCAAAAAACCTGTTATGACAATGCTCTTAAAATGGGCGCAGATATTGTTGTTATGATTCACCCAGACTATCAATATGACCCAAAACTAATTCCAGCTATGGTTGAAATGATTAACAGTGGTAACTATGATTGCATTTTAGGTTCAAGAATTATTGATGGTCAAGCAATGGCAGGAGGAATGCCCAAATACAAGTATATTTCAAATCGTGCTTTAACTTTATTTGAAAATATTGCCACCGGTGCTAAACTTTCTGAATACCATACAGGTATGCGAGCTTTTAAGACAGAAATCATTAAAAAAATTAACTATAAGGATAATTCTAATGACTTTATTTTTGACAATCAAATGTTGCTCCAAATACTTGCTTCAAATTTTCGAATTGGGGAGTTAAGCGTACCTTGCAAATACTTT
Organism: uncultured Gammaproteobacteria bacterium; assembly: GCA_964476545.1. Lineage (GTDB taxonomy): Bacteria > Patescibacteriota > Microgenomatia > UBA1406 > GWC2-37-13 > CAYZAZ01. The sequence continues at coordinate 5,954 of CAYZAZ010000006.1, read as the reverse complement.
GCCGAGGCTTCATCTATTAATCTCAGTCGAAGTATAGTTTATGGATTAGGCTGTGTTTATTGGAGCTTAATCTATCTTCTTGGAAGATTAAAAATCTTCAAACACTCTCTTATTTTTTCTCAATAGTTTATAATTACATCAACTTATTTATGAAAAAAATAACTGTATTTTTATTATCTTTTATTTTTATATATCTCTTACTAGGAAAAAACCTTAGTCCATTTTCCAAAACAATGTTTCAATTCCACGATCAAACCCAACCCGCTCGCATTCAACAATTTTCTTTGAATTTAAAAAATTTAAAAATCCCTCCCCGAATCGCTCCAGACTTTTACTATAAACTAGGTTATCCTGTCTTTAATTTTTACGCTCCGACAGCCTATTGGATTACCAGTGGAATTAATCTACTTGGCTTTAACATTGTTAATTCTTTAAAATCTTCATTTTTTCTAGCAATAATACTCGCATTTATTTTTTCGTTTCTTTTTTTAAAAAATTTCTTTGATTATTACCCTTCACTTTTTGGTGCAATTATATATATTACAATTCTTTATTTACCAGCTAATATTTTTGTCCGAGGAAATTTAGCTGAAGTTTGGTTTATTACCCTCCTACCTTTATCTTTAAGCTTTCTCTATAAAAATTCTCAAAGGTTAATACCAGCTAATCTTGTTTTTGGAACAATAATTCTATCTCTCACCTATACCAGTCACAATCTACTTTCTATATTTTTTATTCCATTATCAATAATCTTTGCATTTCTTTTAAAAAATAAAAAAATAAATTTACTTTCTATTGTATTAGCCTTACTTTTATCTAGTTATTTTTTACTTCCTTTATTTCTTGAAAATCATCTGACAATTGCTAAGGAAATGGCAGCTAAAACAAAATATCAAGATCATTTTCTTTGTCTAAATCAACTTTGGGATTCTCCATGGGGATTTGGTGGATCAATCAAGGGCTGTAGTGACGGTATGTCTTTTAAATTAGGCAAATTTCCAATAATTTTTGCAATTTTAGGTTTAATTACCTTTTTAATAAATTTTTTTAGAAATAAGATTAAGAGAAATTATATGTTACGTGTTACGTGTTACGTGTTACTTCTTACTATCGCCTCGTTATTCATGACTACTAATTTATCCCAACCAATCTGGGATTTATTTTCACCTATATTAGCCGTTTTTCAATTTCCCTGGCGGTTTATTTCTTTTAGTATGCTTGGAATAGCTTTTTTTTCTTCATATTTTTGGCATAATGTTAAATTACCAAATGTCATCCTGAATTTATTTCAGGATCTAACTAGAAAACAGATTCCGAAACAAGTTCGGAATGACACTAAAAACCTAATTATAATATTGGCAATATTTGTCTTATTAATAATTAATGCAAAATATTTTCAAGGTAAAACAATCTCTAAATCAACTTATGAAAAAAAATATCTTTCTCAAAAATATATTCAAGAAGAGGCCGCCTTTCAAATTCCTGAATACTTTTCTAATTTTCCAAAAAATAAAGAAAAATCATTTAATAATATCCCAATAGAACTAATTAATAATCAAACAACAATTGAAAAAATCAGCAATTTAATAACTCTTTTAACCTTTTTATTTTTAGGATTTATACTAATAAACAAACAACTATGGAAGAAAATAACAAATTAAAAAGAAAAACAATTCTCAGTACTTTAAGCCTATTTTTCCAAAGTGGTTACTCCGCTATCTTAGGACTGATTGCTAACTTAATTTTAACTATTCTTTTATCTCCGGCCATTTTTGGTATTTATTTTACCCTGCTCTCAATTATTTCTCTTTTTAATTATTTTTCTGATATCGGCTTAGCCGCTTCACTCATTCAAAAAAAAGAAATAAATAACGACGACATAAAAACCACGTTCACTATTCAACAAATTCTCGTCATTACCTTAGTTGCTATTGGTTTCTTCGCAACTTCTTTTGTTATGAAGTTTTATAGCTTACCTCCTGACGGTCATTATCTTTATTTATCACTTTTAATATCTTTCTTTATTTCCTCCTTAAAAACAATTCCCTCGATCTTTTTGGAACGTAAAATCCAATTTCAAAAAATTGTTCTTGTTCAGATTATTGAAAATACAACTTTTTACTTAACTGTTTCTATTCTCGCCCTACTTGGATTTGGCCTAAAAAGCTTCACTTTTGCCGTTATTTTCCGCTCTTTAATTGGATTGATTATTATGTACTCTATGTTTTTTTGGTTACCTCAAATTGGCATTTCTTTGACTAGTTTAAAATCCTTACTTTCCTTTGGTGTCCCTTTTCAATTAAGTTCATTCCTAGCTATTTTTAAAGATGATTTAATTACTTTATATTTAGGAAAAGTTCTCGGTTTTGAAGCTTTAGGCTACATTGGCTGGGCTAAAAAATGGGCTGAGGCTCCAATTAGAATTATTATGGACAACATTAGTCGAGTACTTTTCCCGGTGCTTTCTCGAATTCAACATGATAAAGAAAAAGTCGCACGTGTAATCGAAAAGATTTTAGACTATCAAACAACCTTACTTGCTCCAGTTATGATTGGTGCCGCAATACTTATGCTTCCTTTAACTACATTAATTCCCAAATATTCTAAATGGCAACCAGCCCTTCCATTATTTTATTTATTTTGTATTTCAGCATTTCTCTCGTCTTATTCCTCTCCTTTTATTAATCTTTTTAATGCCCTGGGAAAAGCTAAGATTTCACTCATCTTTATGATTTTTTGGACCACTTTGACTTGGCTTCTAACAACAACTCTCACAAAATATTTTGGCTACATTGGCTTTCCAATGACTCAAGTTATTCTTTCATCTACTTTTATTCTAGTTGTTTGGCAAGCAAAAAAAATTATTCATTTTAATTTTCTAGCCTCAATCTACAAGCAACTCATAACTACTCTCATTATGGGAATAATTATTTATTTAATCTTCTTACTTGATTTACCATTAACATATAGAATATTCATGATGATAGCTACCGGTTTATCTAGTTACTTTCTTATTCTTAAAATTTTGTTTAAAATTGACTTAATAAAAAAAATTAGAGAACTATTAACTTTATAACTCTATGAACTCAAATATATCCGCAATTATCGTTGCAAAAGATAATCCGCCTCATATTTTTGAAACAATAAACTCAATAAAAGATTTTGTTTCAGAAATTATCATTGTTGATATTGGGATAAGTAAAGAACTTAAAAGCAAACTACGCCAAAACTCAATTAATCAATTAATCGAAGTGAATGAAAATATTACTCATGTCGAACTTATTCGGGAAAAAACAAAACAATATACGAAATATAATTATTTACTTTTTCTTGATCCTGATGAAATTGTTCCTGAAAAATTAATACATCTCTTGAAAAAAGAGGTTGCTAATTATGATTATTTTTCTATCCCCAGAAAAAATATTATTTTTAATAAATGGATTGAAAATTCCCGTTGGTGGCCAGACTATCAAATAAGACTTTTTAAAAAAGATAAAGTTAACTGGCCAACCGAAATCCATAAACAACCCCTTACATCTGGAAAAGAATTTAAAGTCCCAGTTTCAGAAGATTTGGCTATTACACATTATAATTATAAAAACATTGATGAGTATTTTTCTAAATTTACCCGCTATGCTAAGGCAGAAGCATATAACTCTCAACATTTGACCTTAAATGAGACAATAAAAAAAAGTGTTAGTGAATTTATCAGTCGCTATTTTGCTAACAATGGTTATAAAGATGGTATGCATGGCTTCACTCTGGCTATATTTCAAATGTTTTACCCTCTTCTTGTTTATTTTTATTTTTGGGAAACAAAAAAATATATTGAAAAAGACGAAGCTTCTTTACCTATTAAATCTCAACAATTTTTTAAGCAGGGATTTATTGAAATAAATCACTGGTTAATAAATAAAAAAATAATAAATAAAATAAAATCAGTAAAAACAAAAATAATCAACTATTTACTCAAGTAATTCTTAATTTTAAATTTTAAATTCTAAATTATTTATGCTACCCAATAACCTCTTAAAAATAACGAAGATAAATAAACAAGTAGAATAGAAAAAATTAAACATATTAAATAATAAACTCTCTTTGGAGCTGTTTTTGATATAAATATAAATATTGGAAACATTGGAAGAATAAGACGAGGAATTGAAATAAGAACACTAGATGAAAACATAAACATACTACTGAAAAATATATATAACCAATAACTAAATTTTAATTTTCTAAAACTTACAATAAGTAATATTAGCAAAAAAAGAGCGCAAACAAATTCAATTACCTCAATTGAGTAAATTAACATATTTGATTGCGATAATTGAGATTTAAAAATTAGTTTTAGTAATCCATCTTTTAATGCTATAAAAATTCCAAATATATTAATCTGTCTCCCCCATTCCTTATGTTTTCCAACCATTGAAAGAGCATTTCCTGTAGTTAATTTCATGTACACACTATAGAATACAAAACCAACAAAAGACACACTAATAGACCACGGAATTTTTTTAGTATTTCGATATTCTTTATATGCTTCCCACAATATAACAGGTATTAAAGTTAAGCCTACGATTCGTGTAACAGATGCCAACGATATAAATATACTAGCAAACAAAAATTTCCGTTTATTCACATAATAAAAGAATAGTAAAGTAAAAAGTAAAAACAAACTTTCAGTATAAAATGCAAAAAAGTAGTAACTTGTTGGAAATAAAATTATTAAAAGAAGCGCCTTCCATCTCCTGTCTTTAGATATCTTATCTTGATTCATTATTTTATCAAAAATAAATAAACTAAATAAAAATGAAACTAAAGATATAGCTATTCCAACAATTATCGGATTACATGATTTAAAAGTCTTAATTAGTAGTGGATATAATGGAAAAAAAGCTTTCAAATCATTTATTTGTGATTTAGATTCATAACCGTTAAGAACGATTTCTAAATAATTTCTTCCATCAAAATTAAGCCAAGGAACAATCCAAAACCTATGAGTAAGTTGAATATTGTTGGGTAATTCATAGCTTGTATTATCTTTCAAAAACTTTAATGAAACTTTATTAACCACACTAAGTAAGATAAACCACGTAATAAATAAAATAAGAATTTTTTTCATAAAATTATAATAATGTCATTGCGAGTCCCGAAGGGACGTGGCAATCCCCATAAGATTGCTTCGTCTCCCGATTTACATCAGGATTCTCGCAATGACACTATGGCAATAATTTGTTGGAATTAATAACATATGAATTTTTAGGTTTTTTTTTATTTTGAAAATCAAATATTACTTTTATCTTCTTCTCTGGTAAAAAATGATCAATAAAATTTTCGTTGGCAAAACTATTAATTAATTTTTCTGATCCATTCCAACCAGCTGGAAGATTATGAGTTATATCTTTTAAATAGATAACATCATATTTCAGTATTTCATCTTTATTTTTTTTAAAATACGCTTGAGTTTTAAGATAAATACTATTTTCTAACAAATAAGTACTCGATACTTCATGCACTTTAACACCAAAAAAATTCCAAATACAATATATTATCACCAAAAATACACCAAGCCCATTAAACCATTTATTTTTATTAACTAATAAATAATAAATAATTAAGGCTTCAATCACTGCAATAAAAATAAAGGGCATAGTTAATCTAATCATCCATTTATGTCGGAAAAAAAGTATTGGTCCAAGAAATATAAAAAAATTAGCTAGCAAATATAAAATTAACATAATGTCATTGCGAGTCCCGAAGGGATGGCTTCGCCACCCGAAGGGATGGCTTCGCCACCCGAAGGGATGGCTTCGCCACCCGAAGGGACGTGGCAATCTCATATGGGATTGCTTCGTCTCCGCCAATTGGCGTATCCTCGCAATGACATAGGATAAAAATCCTATAAACAAAAAAATTAAGTAAATAAAAAGTAGCGAAAGGTAAACTTTAGTATA
>CAYZAZ010000005.1:0-35886 GCA_964476545.1 uncultured Gammaproteobacteria bacterium | reverse complement strand
CCCTTAGAAATAGAGCGGTAGAATAACCCGCTCTTTTTTGTCATTTGTACTCTATTTTACATTTAATAGTCATCCTGGTAATCCTGAGTTTATCGAAGGATTATCCAGGATCGTTGTTTAGACGACGATTCTGGACGCACTTCAGCACTCATCGTTTGCCAGAATGACAATTTTTTATATGCCCCATTTATGAAGAGTTTGTTATACTAAATCAAGTTAAAGTGGTTATATTAGGTGCCACTTTCTGGACGGTATCCACTTTATTTAACTACTTCTGTTTTTTTATGTCTCCAATAAAGTGTGACCGCTGTATAAAGAATTGTCGCTAAGATAAGAAAATATTTACAGAAAAAATTAATTGAAGGAATAATAAAGGTAAATTTAAAGCCACCAAAGCAATTTCTATTTAACCAAAGAAATATAATATAGGTTAAAATTGGAATAAAAATTCCAAAATAAGCAGTGTATTTTACTTTTTTGTGTAGTTTTTTTACTAATATAAAATAAAAAGCTAAAAGAACAATAAACTCTCCAAGAAGTATCTGCCACCAAAGACAATCTTTACAAGTTTTATTTTGAGTTGCGCCAAGAATTCCGGCTGATGGGGTGGAGCTTAATTCCGCCGATTGAGTAGCTTCTCCGAGGACGCCTTCGGCAAAGCCAGCGGCTGGTCCAGCAGGAATAAAAATTCCTCCAGGAGTTGCACAAACTTGACCTGAAAAAGGACCTGGCTTACAACCATTCCCTGCGCGAACAATGAAACAATAGTTAGTGCCACCTGATAAGCCAGAGACAGTGTAGCTTGTTGTGCCATTTCCTCCGACATTGGGATTACCATATGTATTATTACTTGGAGAAGCGCCATAAGCCACTAAATAATAAGAAACTGGAGCAGATGCTTCACTCCAAGTTAAAGTGACACTATTGGTTCCACCTGTTGCAAATAAAATATTTGGGGCGCTGGCTGGTGCAGTGTCATTACAAACTGGTGCTGAGGCGCCAGAAACTGATCCGTCACTTGTTCCTCCTCCGCCACCGCCTCCACCAGCATCTGTTGGAGTAGGCGTGGGTGATTCTTCCCAAAAACCAAGAGTCAAATCAAAAACTGACTCTAAATTTTGATAGCTATTGTCGGCAGATGAGTTCATAGTGGCACTAAAGTTATAATCTTGATTTACTCCCGAGGAAAATGTTCCCATATTTATTTTCGTTTGATTATAAAAATCACTCAAGCTTCCAGCCCAAATTACTAAGCCACCTGGATTTGTAACAATACTAATCTGCATAACATCTTCTAAAATATTTGAAGTGGATGTTCTTGTTGGTTTAATATCCATTTCTTTAGAATCAGCGGAAGAGTTTTTCAAATTAATTGATTTTGTAAGAGTTCGGCCTGGGTACCAGACGCCATCGGTCGTATTATTAAAGAGAGGTTCAATACCTGTTTTATTACATCCTGAACCGGTACAGTCTAAATTAAAATCAGCGGCAAATGTAAAAGATAAATTAATAAAGAATAATGAATAAAAAATAATTGTAAAATTAATTAGATATTTAGTTAAATTTTTCATATTGTGGGTGTTGGATCAGTAATTGGTTCGTTAGTTGGTTCACTAACTGGTTGATTTGTGGGCTCGACCGTTGGTTCAATAGTTGGCGTAACTTCACTTTCAACCCCGGGGGTTGAAAAGATTGTTGGGGTGGGCTGAACTGGTGTTTCTGTAAATTCTGGAACAGGTGTAATCTCAATTGTTGGCATGGGTGATTGAGTGGGTGATTGAGTTGGATTTTCGACATAGGGTTCGTTTTCTGAACGGTTAGTTGCGCCTGGCGTGCCTCTTTCATCAGCCGTATTATCAAAGAAATCTGATTTAGAAGCTTCATCAATACAAGTATACCAATTTAGAGGATCGGTTCCATTTCCGGGAACAGAAGTTCTCTCCATTGAATAATATTTTTCACTACCAGGAGTCGCGTCATAAATTCCTTCAATTGGAGCTGACTGATCCCAAGCTTCATCGATCATATTTAAGGTAGAATCAAAAAGTTTTATTGATAAATTAGCATTACTTAAATCGACATCAGTGGTAACTAAATCGACGGTGAGACTGTCTTTTAATTTAGAAGCAGTATTGGCAAAGTTGGCAATTAAGAAATATCCATGGGCTGGGATGTTCCCTGATGGAATTGTTAACATTAAAATATCTGTTGTACCATCATATTTGGTGAAGGTTACATTGGTTAAATCAATGGCATGATCGGTCATATTGCGTAGTTCAATCCATTGGTCATCTGCACCTTGACTGGAACCCATCCACATTAATTCGTTGATGATAAGATCACCGGCGTTAATTGTTGATCCGGCACTGGTTGTGTCTGAAGGAACATTGGAAAGTAAAGATGTATTGGGTGCTTCATCACTAGTTTTAACTGCAAAGTAATAAAGAGTTGATGGATTAAGGCCAATAATTTCTAAATTTTCAGTTTCGCCTGGTTCTTTGGGAACAGGAACCTTTTCTACTTTAGTGGCCGAATTAAAAGTTGTGTCATCGGTAATATTTGAGGTGGAATATCTTATGTCATAAGAACTCGCACGATTGGAAGTACCATCATTTCCGGGAGCAGTCCAAGTTAAATTAGCAGTATTACTCGTTGAGGTAACGGCTAGATCAGAAATAGTGCTTGGTGCAATGTCATCGGTAATAATTCTGACTGTTGAAATAGCACTCGAATTGCCGGCGTTGTCAATTGAGCGGTAAAGTAAAGTATGAGTGCCTCCATTTGAAAATGGAGCAACATTACCAAAAGAATTACCTGTTAGCCAACCTGAGCCATCGATATCATATTCAAAATGACTAATACCGGAACCACCAAGATTATCACTACCTGATAAATCATAAATTGCATGGGCCGGGGCAGAGACAAAGTAAGTGGTGATTTTATCAACATAAACCCAGGAATTATTTAAAGTATCACTTGTATTGCCTGCATACATGGCTAAATTAATTTTGGAATCAGTAACATTACTTAAATCGTATTTATATTCTTGCCAATCAGTAGACCTTGCATTGCCATCATTGATTGCGCCTGGATTGACGCTACTGGTATTTAAGGAAAATATTTCTTGACCATTCAAACGGATGAAAAATCCTGGATTGTCTTGACTGCCGGCATCACGGCTAAAAAAGTTGTAGCGCATGGAAAGACTTTTGGCGCCAGAGTCAAATGAACCCATTAATCTATTTTCCCAAACATAAGAACTCGCTTGGCCAATTCGGGTCATGTATACACCATCATAAGGAGTGACGGTAAAGTCCGGAGTACTACCATTATCGGTTGTCATAACTTGTACGTCGCCAGCGCTTCTCCAATTAGTCAGATCGCCAGTTTCAAAATCACTATTATTAATTTTTTCCTCAACTGCCTTAGTAAATGAGCCGGTAACGGAAAGAGAGGGGATTGAAGGGGAAGTTGTGTCGTAAGTAATTGCGCATTTGCTTGTCCAAGCACTATAATTTCCGGCAATATCTTTGGCTCTTATTCGCACCCAATAGGTGGTTCCATCAACTGCTCCACCACCATTTTCATAATTAGTTGTCATTCCAAGATGAAAATATATAAGATTGCCAATTGGAGAATAGACTTCTCTTTCATAAGTAAAACTATTTGTATCAGTTGAGGGCGACCAAAGGTTAGTCATTGGAGAATAATTTAACGCTCCATTACAAGTTTTAAAATTATCAAAGTCCGATCCACTAATGTAATCAGATCCGCTTGGTGGATTTTCAGTCGTCCAATCAATCTGTCCGGGAACTGTTGGACTGGTTCTGTCTATAATTAAATGATGGGAAGTACTATTAGATGTATTATTATATTGATCTTTAGCTTGAACTCTCCACCAATACTCTCCCTCGGGAATAGATGTATAGTTGAAAGATAGATTAGATAAAAATCCGGACTCAGTAACAAGAGTTGTTAAAGATGAGTCACTAAAAATTTGAAAATTATATTCGAGAGTGGCAATTGGGCAGTTTGAAGTGGTCGCAGGCCAACTAAAGTTAATATCAGTACTGTTACTAACTGTATTATTGTTTGGTAATAACGATGTTGGTTGTAATGGGTTAGTCCAGCATTTTGTAGTAACAACAGCTAATGTACTAGTAATTCTATCTGTAAAAACTCCAAAACTATTTAATAGCGTTATATTTAAAAAAATAAGAAGAAGAGGTAGTGTTTTGGATAAAATTTCAGTAGAAGAATTTTTTTGCTTTTTCTTTCTTCTTCTTTCTTTAAATTTCTCTACTTCTTTAAATATTACAAACAGTTCACTAATTGCAATAAATCCGAGAGGAATAAGCACTAAAATAATTACACCAATTTTAGTTTTTGCAAAATTAGCAAAGTAGCCGATATACGGAAGAGAAAAAACAACCTTTCCCCAAATAGCATCTTTTTTTAGATCCCAAACGTCATTTGAATTATTTGCGTCTCCTTTGGTGATAATAACTGGTTTTCCTGACTTTAAAATTATTTTAACAATACGGTGAGTTACATTGTCAATTGGATTATTTGGTTTTTTAAAAGTAATAATGTCATTGGTTTTTAATGGTTTTGAAGGTTTTCTATCAACAAAAACGATTGAACCTTCTGGAATTTTTGGTCGCATACTTCCTGTAGTTACGATAAATGCCTTAAAAGGAGAATTTCGAAGCGGTAAAATAGTCAAAATTGAAACGCTAGTAAGCACTAAAATAATTGTAGGAAGAATTCGCCAAATGATTTTTAATACTTTACTCATTAATAATGAAAAATTTTTTAAATTCTAGAGGAAGCCTGAATTGTTTCAGGCTTCCAAAGAATTGACAAATTATGGTTGGGTTCCAGTAACACTTAAAGTAAATGTCACGGTTTGTCCTTGCCATGTATTGTCTGCTGTTGTATCTAAACGAGCTCTTATACCAAAATTAGCTGGTGTTCCTCCGGATGGAAGCGTTGTTGTCAATGCTTGTAATCCAGATTCCCAAGCTAACATAGTAACTTCAGCTGAGACATCTGCCAATGTATCTGTATCATAGATAGTCAAATATAACATTGATTTATCTACTCCAGCAGTTGGTGTGATGTTTGTTGAAGTGACTTGAGCGCTAAGCGTCATTGGGCCTACTGTTCCAGAATTTCTGAGTGAGAATGAATAGGCTGATGTTGCTGCTGCACCTGGTGCTAAATTTGATAGAGTCATCGTTGAGGAAGCAGTTGTGGAATCCCAAGTTGTACCACTGTCTGTTGATACTTCTAGATCAACTGTTCCTGTTGTAATTATGTTATTAGTAACAGTTACAGTATCTGTCCAAGCTGCTCTAGTATAAGCAATGCTGGCAAATATTGTTCCTACGACTAATACTAAAGATAAAATAATTCTTTTCATTTATTTTTCACCCCCTCTCTTTTTTTGTGAAATTTATAAATATTCTTAATACAAATAACATCATAAATATATAAAATTAATTTGTCAAGGGGTTTTTTATACGGACGATAAAAATATACTATTTTATTTGTCATTAATGCTAAATTAGTGCAATTAATGTATAATATATTATGTCAGTACCACTTCTTTCTGTTTCAAATTTATGCGTAATGTTTAATAAAAATCATGTTCTTCATAATGTAAGTTTTAAGGTAAAGAGTAAAGAAACCTTGGCGATTATTGGGCCCAATGGTTCGGGGAAGACGACCTTATTTCATGCTCTTTTGAATTTAATTGCCTATCAAGGAAAAATTGAATGGAAAAAGGGTGTAAAGATTGGCTATGTTCCTCAAAGAATGAATATTGACACTGACCTTCCTTTGACGACGCTGGACTTTTTTAAGTTGAAGGAAACAAATAAAAAGGAGATAGATTTGGCTTTAAAAACAGTTGGTTTTGAAGAAAATCAACCGCATCGAAGTCACTTGAAGGAGCATATTTTGAATAAGAAAATTGGTTTTTTATCAGGTGGGGAATTTCAGCGAGTAATGATTGCTTGGGCTTTGATTGGTAATCCGGACATTTTATTATTTGATGAGCCCACTTCTGGAGTCGATATCTCCGCTGAAGAAACTATTTATAGCCTTTTGCATGAATTACAAAATGATAAAAAAATTGCAATTGTTTTAATTTCCCATGACTTAAATGTAGTTTACAAATATGCTAATAACGTCCTTTGCTTGAATAAGGAAGCCATTTGTTATGGCCCACCTAACTTGACTTTGAATAAAGATAGTTTGAATAAATTATATGGAAGCAATGTCGGTCTTTATAAACATCATTAAATATGATTGAAACAAATTTAGCAATATTATTATTAGTCGGAATTTTTATTAGCATTGCAACGAGCTATGTCGGTTCTTTTATGGTTTTAAAAAGAATGTCCTTGGTGGGGGATGCTTTGTCCCATGTGGCGCTACCGGGAATTGCGATTGCGCTGATGCTTCATCTATCGCCAATGATTGGTGCTTTTGTGGCTTTGATTATTGCCGTAATCGGGGTTTGGTATTTTGAAAAAACTTCCACAGTTTATCCAGAAGCATTAGTGGGAATATTTTTTACTACGGCATTGGCCATCGGAATACTTATTACCCCTGAACCAGACATTTTTGAAGCTTTATTTGGAAGCATTGAAAAAATTAGTATATTAGAAGGTTTAGTGGCCGTTTTTCTTTCTTTAATTATTATTTATATTACATATTACGTTTCTAAAAAATTATTATTAGGAACAATTTCCGTGGGGTTGGCAAAATCCGTGAATATATCGACTCATAAAATAAATTTTATCTATTTGATCATGGTTGGAGCGATTGTCTCTTTGGGAGTGAGATTTGTTGGGACACTACTCATGGGGGCATTAGTGATAATTCCGGCGGCCAGTGCAAAAAATATTAGTCGTAATATTCAGGAATATTATCTTTGGTCAATTTTGTTTGGGGTAATTTCATCGGTTGTTGGGATATTAATTTCAGCCAGAATTGACTTACCTACCGGTCCAATTGTGGTTTTGACGAGTATTGCAATTTTTATTTTTACATATTTGATAAAAAATACTTGTTGTAAAGAGAGATCTTCTCGAGGTTGCAATTCTTAACTTTTATTGACCTATAGTTATAATATGGTATAATATATAATTATACATATTAGATATGTAAGTATGTCAGCAGAAACATCAATTTTAAAGACATTAATGCTTCCGCACAATTTTGGTAGATTAAACCCTACGGAATTATTACCTCAATTTGAAGAATTAAAAAGATTTGTGCATGCATTACCAAAATATTCCTTTGACGATGGTATATATACGGGATTTGGTTATACAAATCCTAGATTTATTGATACGAAGGTAAATTATGCTCATCTTGGTCATAAATATAGACCGGAATCAATTACTCAAGAATATAGTGATTTTGCTGGTAGATATATTATTAAAACAGGCTTAAGTGATCACCATATATTTAGTGATTTGGTAATTTATATTAATGGAATTGTTGATCATATCCATATATTGAGTGAAGCTAACCGACCTTTAAACAAAAAAGATTGGGTGCCTTTCCAAAAAATTGAAATAAGTTTACCTCAAAGTGATGAATTAAGTAGCGAAGCACTTGATAAAATATGTGAAGATATTGGATTGTCCTTTGGTTTTGGACAAATGGATAATAATATAGTTGGTCAAATTGGAAAAATAAGATTTAATCTGGCTAATGTCGCTGAGACTGTGCTTGATAAAGAAAATATTTGGAATTCTTTGACAGGAAAAGGACAGGGCAATCCTTTTATTTTTCCTGTAAGTGTGGAGATAGATAATTACTAAAATTTGACTTTATCGCACACTGATAATATAATAACCACATGTCAGTAGAAAATAATAGACCATCACAGTATTTTCCTCAATTTGAAAAATGGAAAAAATTTATTGATTCTACCCAAAATAAAAGGCTTCAAGGCCCCTACCATCAGCATCAATTTTGGATGGGTCCATTAAATAGTGTTGAATTAGCAGGCGAAAATCAATCAATAAGGCAATCATATAGAGATCCAAATGGAAAATATGAAGTTGATATTGCTTTATCAGATGATGGTATGCATTCAGCTTTGGTATTATCTTCTGGTTTAAGTAAAGATGTTGAAAAGTTAATGGTTTTTACTCGAGCTAATCAAATTGAAGATTTAAATACTTGGTTAGAAACACAGGAGATTCAAATTATTTTGGAAAAAAAATATTTAGATGATTTAAAACGACATGAACTTATAGGTGATAATAGTTCCTCGACGTTTATAGTTTCAAGACTTAGTAATGGAGATATAAAAGCAATTACTTTAGAATGTACAGATAGAGATATAAACGAGAAGGAAGTAAGTGGTGAATTATTTGAAACTATATGTCATGATATTGGTCTCGAATTTAAATTTGATTCAGCACAACAAATAACAAGTGGAAAGATTGGGAAGATTGGTTTTTCTTTAGCTAATGCACGAGTGACAGCGCTTAATAGCGAAGATATTTGGAATAAGTTAACTGGTGGTGCAGGGTCTAATCCTCCAGTTGAAGTAGATAATCCATTTATTTTTCCAGTAACTATACAAACTGATTTGCCTGTTTCGGCATAATTGAACTTATAACCTTCTTACATTTTTTAATAATTCACTTGCGGATTTGAGGAGGACTTCGGTGGAATTATACAGTTTTTCATTTAGGGAATTTTCTGCTTTTTTAATTTTTAAATCAATTTGAGAAAGTAAGAGAGAGTTGAGAAAAACATTTTTTCCTGCATTTTTGTTTGTTAGCAAGTATTGTTGATGAGAAAGAACTGTTTTTTTGAGATTAGTTAAATCAGTTTTTAATCTTTGAGGGAAAACTCCAAATGAGTAGGTTTGGAGAGAAATTGAATATATTTTTTCCAGTTTTTCGAGCGCGGATAGTAATTTGGCTTTATTTTCTCCACTAATTCCATTTATTGTAATTAAAATTTGATTTTGAGTAAGTTGAAGAGCTGGTTTTAATTTTCCATAACTTTTTTGTTGAAAATATTCTTTGGCTTTTTGGAGATTGGTAATTGATTTATTTATGTCAGCTTTTTTTAAGGTGAGATTTATGTCGCTTAAATAAATAATTAATTCGTCAAATTGGCCTGCAATGTCACTGGATGTTTCTATCTCTTGGGGTGAGTTTAAATTAAATTCAAATGAATAACTATCAACTTGAGGCAAGCTATTTATTTTTCCCTCAATTTTTGACCACACATTTTTATTTTCTGTTAGTTGACCGATGAGAATAGTATAGCGACCAGGCGTATTGCCAGTCGCCTCAAGTGCATAACTGCCAGATTGAGGATTGGGAATATGGATAATTCCATTATTTTCTAAATATGTGTTATTTAAAAAATTTACTTTTAAAGTAACTGGTGAAAATACTAAAAAGATAAGCGAAGGAAAAATTTGGGTGCGACTTCCCTCAACAATTTGACTTTCTTGATAAGGAATTGATAAAGTATCTAATATGGCTTTTATACCTTCTTTTTTATAAACTAACTCTCCATGATTTAAGTTTAAAATTTGGGGATTACTATTAATTTTGGCACTTGAGGAAATAACTGTTTCATCACCGATTTCATAAAAGCTTTCTGTTGGCCGGCCGTCGGGATAGTAATTGAGTAGTTGATCAAAGATTGTTCTTGCTCCGATTTTGTAGCCTGAAATTGTTGATACCGTCTCACCCACGATCGTGGTTAGAACGGTATTAGTCGTGGGTAAGGTGGGTTGATACGAAAGTAAATTATTATTCATTTCTACCATATCGGATATGTTTATTATCTGGTCATTGTTATTTTTTAGAAAATTATAGATAGGGAGGAGGTCGCGGGCAATCGGAAATTTATCACTAATTAGTTGTTTGTCAGTCACGAGGCTATTTTTGTTAATTTGGAGAATTAATTTTTGGGCAAGCCATAGCAAATTATTTTCGGTATTTAATTCACCTGCTTCCACCGCAGTGTAAGCTTGGGGAGTTCCTTGATGAGGTGAACCAAGGGTAATAATTTTTGAGATATTTGTAGGACTGTGTTTTTGAAAATATATTCGAGAAACTAAGCCACCAAGAGAATGACCAACTATTTGAATATTTGTTACAGGTAATTGGTTATTGGTTGTAATAAAATTATTAAGATCATCGGCAAGTCCATTTAGTCCCTTACGCCAGTCGTAATAAAAAAAATAGTAATCTGAATTTTCAACATATCCGATATTGTTTAGTGTTTGTTTAAGTCCATCATACTCATGAACAATCGGATTGAGTATCCAATCTGTTTGATTGATAGTTTCATTATGAAGAATAGCCTGTTTATTCCAAGAGCCCATGAAGCCCGGTAGAATAATAAGGGGTGTTTTATTTTGGGCAATTTCATGATCGGTAGCTAAATTTAGCCGCCAAATATTATCTACGGCATATCCCGAATAATAGAGATAATGAACATTATCTTTTTTAACAATAGAGGGAAAAATAAGATGTCTTAAATCATAACTTTCTTGAGAAAATAAAACAGGTCGGCGATCAGACCAGTGAGTAGTGCAGGAAATTGGTTCAGTAGTTTGAACATAATTAATAGCATGAGGGTCATTTGAATTGTGAAAAAATAGATAGGTAACTCCATTTTCTTCAAAGACAAAAGGGCCATCTGCCGATGGAAGAGTGGCGGTAGTACATTTTTCCCAGGTATTATTTACTTGAGTTGCTAAATTAATTCTAAATCCACCCGGCCCCCAAGCACCATAAAACAAATAATTAGTGGAATTTTGGGAAAATGGAAAAGCGGCAAAATTACCATAATTTTCCCAATAATAACTTGGTTGGAGGACTAAAACTATATCTGAACAGTTGAAATTATTATCGCAATTTATACTATATTGGCGATAGAGACCATCATTATCCAAGCGAGTAAAATATATTTTAATACTAGTTTCGTTTAATCTAGTAACTCTTGGATTGGAGAGGTCTTCTGGACTGGTTAGAATTATTTTTTCTTGTTTCCAGTTTAGTCCGTCACTTGAATTACCATAGACTAATGAATGAGCTGTTTGACCAATTTGTTTCGTGGAGAATATTGCTTTAAAGATATTATCTTCAAAATAAACATGAACTTGTTGATTGGTGTTAAAAGGTGAAACATACTCTACTGGCAAGGGATTATTTTGATTTCGGGTAAATGAATCAAAGGCAGAAACTCTGTCGGGTATAAATAGCAAGAAAAAAATAAAGATTAGAATCTTGATTTTTCTCACAATACCATAATTAAAATAAAGTTAAAAATAATTGCAACGGATTATAGTCCACAAAAGTAGATTTTTAGCGCATCAAATCAACGTTTTTTTTGCGATATCCACATAACATTTTGAAAGATAAGCACCAGATTAGAAGACCAATGAGGGTAAGTGGAAACTCAAGGGTATACTTGAGATACCAAGAAGCATAGTTTGTTAATAAATAGATGGCTATCAGTAAATTTAACTCAAGCCAACGTTTTGGTTTTAAAAGAATAAGAAATGGTGTTAGCCATAAAAAATACTGGACGGCAAAATTTGTTGTAAAAGTGTAAAAGAAAAGTAATAAAATTAATAGTTCTTCTAAAATAGAACTGCGTTTGGTTAATAAAGAAAAAGAAATAAAAGTAAAGGCAAAGAAGCTGAAAAAAAAGCGTTGCTCAAAGATTGAGGGGAGAAGATTTAAATTTCGATAAATTAAGTCAATAATTTTTCCGGCGCCAAAAATGCCAAAAAGACTATGATGTTTGAAAATGATCGAAACAACCTCAACTATTTTAGTTTTGAAAATATATGAATATAGTAATATTGATCCAAAGGGAAAAATTCCCACGAGTATAAAGAGTAATTTATTTTTGAGCTTTCTAAATATTGAAATAGCAAAAAAAAGAGGCCAAGTTTTAAACATTATTGCCATTGATAATAAAAGGATTGAAATTAATTCTTGCTTTTTTGCTAGATAGATTGCTAGAAGCAGAAAAAATAAAGGAATAGAATCAAATTGGCCGTGAAAGCCACAGATAAGAATTGCTATTGGATTGATTGCATAAGCGAAAGTTGATTTCAAATTTCTATTTGAAAGTAAATAGACTAAGTAAATAATACCGGTATCAAAAGCAATAATTAGGGTTTTGATAAATAATATTGGGTGGATATAGAGTTGTTTTAAATAAATTGCAAAGGCTTCAATATAGAGAAAAAAAGGAAAGTAGGGGTGGTGGACGCGAGCTGTTTCAGGATAAATATTCATTCCCTGCAGGGTTAGTTGGCCAACTTTGAGATATGAGTTTAAATCAAAATTAGTAAAATTTAGGCTTAAGAAAATAACTCCAACTCGAATGACTAAGCCAAGAATAATGATTTTCCTCATAGTTTATTATTTACTGAAAAAATATTTTTGTCTATGGATTATAGTCCGCATTTAATGGAGATTAGAGCCGAGGGACATGTAGACAAATGTCGATATAGTAAATTTGTTTAAAATATATTTAAAGAGATTTTTATTTGTGATGTTGGAGAAAAACTTCTTTAAGCTCTTCTTTACTTGGTGGACGAAGAATATGAATGGGAATAATATGGCCGGGTGTAGGTTGACAAACTTTTAAGGATGTAAATCTTAAACCAAATAATCCTTGAGTGATAACTGCGACTGGTAGCAATGGAAATAACTCCGTTTCGACTCTAAGAGTTAAAGCCTCTTGCCACTGGGCTTCTCTTTGATTACCTTTGTTATACCAACCTGATTCTAAAACGGTATAGCCTGTCAGAGAATTTGTATTTTTATCAGCAGAATTAGTTGTGATAGATGGTGCGTATATAGATTTAGAGAAGTCAAAGTAAATTTTTTCTATAGGTGATTCAGGTAGGGCGCTCATAGATTGGTTGTTTAGCTTGATATAATAAAATAATTATGAGTCAAAGTAAAGTCGGTTTATCACTTTTAATTATTACCAAAAACGAGGAAAAGATGGTGGGTGATTGTCTGGAGTCGGTAAGGGGACTAGTGAATGAAATTATTTTGGTGGATGATTTTTCGACTGATAATACTGTTTTAATTGCTAAAAAATATCAAGCGAAAGTTTTTATTGAAAGTACCGGAACAGTGGCTGGTCAGCGAAAATATGGTTTAAGTAAAGTAACTAATGACTGGGTGTTAATTTTGGATGCGGATGAGAGAATTTCAGCTGAACTAAAAAAAGAAATGATTAAATGGCTAACTGGTTCAATGATTAAAAATACTGCGTTTCTAATTCCTTTTCAAAGTTTCTATTTGGGTCGACCACTTTATTATGGAGGTGAAAATTATTCAAAATTTGCACTTTTTAAAAAAAGTTGTGTGAAAATTGATTTGGTTAATGTCCACGAACATTTTGTGGTGAAAAAAGGTAAGACAAGTAAATTGAGAAATAAAATACTGCATTATTCTTATCGATCAATTTCGGAAATGTATAAAAAATTTACGGACTATGCTTTCAAAATGGCTCATGAAAAGTATAAAATGGGGGAAAGAAGTTCTTTTAAAAAAATATTTTTGTACCCATTGCATATGATTTGGGCAAGATTTATAAAAGATAAAGGGTATAAGGATGGAATGTTTCGACTACCATTGGATATTGGGTTTGGGTATATGGAGTTTGTAACTTATTTTGTTTTATTTTTAAAAGTATGGCAATATAATTTGCCTTACTTTAGAATTTTATAATTATGAAAACTGCGTTTATTATTGTTTTGTATCAAACTCCAAAGGATGAAGTTGGGCGTCTTAAAGATGAAATTAAAGATCTAGGATTTGATAACTTTGAAATATATTTAATTGACAATTCATTTAATAACCAAGGGTATGCAACTGGTGTTAATGAAGGAATTAAAAAAGCTTTGGCGGGTAACTGTGATACGGTAATTATCATGAATCCAGATATTTCCTTAAAAGGATTGACGGCAGGAAAAATATTTGGAGGAAGTAAAAATTTTGATATTTGGGGATTGGCAATGAGGCAAAGAGGAAAAATTTATTATGGAGGGGAAATTGATAAATGGAAACTCAGTGGCGGGCTAAGGGTGAAGACTCCGATGTATCAATTCATCGAAGTGGATTTTGTGTCAGGATCATTAATGATTATTAAAGCTCAGACTCTTAATAAAATTGGATTGTTTGACGAATCGTATTTTATGTATTACGAAGATGTAGATTACTGTTTGCGGGCAAAAAAAGCAGGATTAAAAGTGGGAATTGACGCAAGGAATAGTTATGAGCATTTTGAAAGCTCCAGTATTTTAAATAAAAAAAAAGATATTCAATTAGCCAAAAGCCATGAAATATTTTTTAATAAATACGCTTGTGTTTGGCAAAGATTGAGAAAGGTAATGTTGGGAAAATTTATTTTTAATTTTGCCAGTCTTAATTTCTCAAGCTTAATAAATAAATTCTTGAATTTTATTTTATTTACTTTTTTAATTGGTTATTTAACACCTGCTAATTATGGAATCTATGTATTGGTTTGGGCTTTTATAGAATTTTTTTCCCCGTTTTTAGACTTTGGAACTACTTCTTATGGCCTAACTTATCTTCCACAAGAAAAAAAACAAAATTTCAGTCGGTTAGTTTCTTTAAGGTTTTTTTTAATGTTAGTAATTTTTGCAATTATTACTCCGGCGTCTTTAGTGTTTTTTCCCAATCAATTGCATATTTCATTTTTTATTTTTTTAACTTCAATAGTTGTCTTAGCCAATATGTGGTCGGGAAGTTATCTAATTATTACTTCGTTAAAGGAGAAGGTATATCAGGCCTCTGGTGTTTCGGTGATTTTTAACTTTTTTTTAATTTCTATTCTTATTTTACTCCTTTGGTTAAAGCGTGATCTTAGTTTAATTTTTGGAGCAATATTTTTTTGTTATGCAATTTACACAGTTATTAACTGGTATTTAGTAAAAAAGGAATTTTTTGATTTAAAGATTAAATTTGATTTTAAAAATTGGATGCCTATTTTAAAAAAATCAACCTTTTTTGTTTTAGTAGGGTTTTTTTCAGGGTTGTATTTTAAGCAAGATATATTTTTACTAAAATATTTACAATCTGATCAAGTTGTGGGAGTTTATTCCGCCGGATTTAAATTTTTGGAGGCCTTATTGTTAATTGCTGGAAGTTATAGCATGGTTTCTTTACCGATTTTGTCTAAATTATTAGCTAAGAAGGAAATTTTAAAATTAAGAGTTAAAAGAGACTTTGTTTTGTTTATATTTATTGGATTTATAGTGAGTTTAATTTTTTATTTTTTATCTCCTTATTTGTTAACTTTGTTTTTAAAATCAAAGTATCAGAATTCCTTGGCAGTAGCCAGAATTGTTGTTTTTTCTTTGCCTTTTGTGCTTGGGACAACGGTCTGTTTTAGTGCTCTTTATGTTCTGAAGAAAGTGAAGACGGTAATTTTAATATACTTATTTCAAATATTTGTTAATTTAATATTAAATTTAATTTTTATTCCCAGGTTTTCGCTATTTGCGAGTGCCTATATTACAATAATTTGTGAGATATTAAATTTGGTGTTCGGTTATTATTTTATTCGAAAATATTTATTTTATGAAAGTCGCAGTTGATGTGGGTGCTATTTGTAGTAAAAAGTATTTTGGGACATATACTTTTACGGAAAATTTTGTGCAGGCTCTACAGAAATATGACCGAGTGAACAAATATCTTTACTATTCATTTTGTTTCAGTAATCAGATTTCATCAGTTATCAAATTACCTTCAAATCTTTTTAGTTTTTGGGGAATGTTTGATGATGTTGTTTTAGTTTTAAATCAACAACCACCAAGATTAACTCGCGGAAAAATTATTAGTTTTTCTCATGGTCTTTCTTATCGGTATTTTCCGGAATTATATTCAAAAAATGATGTCGCTAGGTTGGAAAAACAGTTGAGCGAGATGATTAAGCGAGCAGATATTATTGTTGTTTCCTCACAAAAAGTTAAAGATGAGTTAAGCACGATGTATCAATACATCGAAAAGAGAGTAATGGTTTTGCCTTTTGGAATTCCATTTGATATGGAAAATAAGGTTAGGGTCGTAAAGTCTGTAAAGTTAAAAGATAAACAAAAATACTTTCTTTATGTAGGGATGGATCACGTAATTAAAAATGTTGAGTTTATTAAAAAAGTGTTTAACGAATTTATACAAGATGAGAATTACAAGAATTATGAATTAAAAATTATTTCTGATAATATTTCTCGAGTTGAGTTAAAAAAACTTTATCAAAATGCGACGGCACTTTTAACTGCTTCGCATTATGAAAGTTTTAATTTTCCTGTCCTTGAGGCGCTGGTTAATGATTGTCCGGTAATTGGATTGAAATCAGCAATAATTCCTGAGATGAAAGAATTTGTAAATATATGCGATAATAATATAGATAATTTTGTAAGTAAAATGAAAATAGTTTGTTATAAAAAGCAAGTTATTAATCATAAGAAATTGATAAATATTTTTTCTTGGAAGAAATACATCGAGGAATTAGTAAAGTTTTTTTAAAAGTTATTATGATGAAGTTAACAGGAGTAGTTTTAACAAAAAATAATCAGAAGGAGATTAAGCGTTGTTTGCTGTCGCTTAAGTTTTGTGAGGAAATAATTATTATTGATGATTATTCAACTGATGGTACCTTAGATGAAATTCAAAAACTTAAACAGCAATTTTTAGATAAGTGTAAAATTCAAATATTTCAAAGAAGATTAAATAATTTTTCAGAGCAAAGAAATTTTGGAATGGAAAAGGCAAGTGGTGAGTGGATTTTATTTGTTGACAGTGATGAGACTGTAAGCCAAGATTTGGCGAGTGAAATAACTAAATTGCTAAATGGTTCAATGGTTAATGGTTACCAAGCTTTTTATTTAAAGCGCCGAGATTATTTTTGGGGAAAAGAATTGAAATATGGAGAGACTCAGAAAATTAGAAAAGTCGGCATAATTCGGTTAGTGAAAAAGGATTCTGGGAAGTGGGAGGGGAAAGTACATGAAGAATACAGAGTTTATAAAGTACGAAGTTATAAAGTTCATAAAGTTGAAAGCTTAAATGGATACATTGAACACTATCCTCATCAGACGGTGAAGGAATTTATTGAAAGTGTGAATTTTTATTCATCAATCCGCGCTGATGAATTGCATAAGCAAGGTAAGAAAACAACTATTTTTGAGATTATTACTTTCCCATTATTTAAATTTATATTTTCTTACTTTCTAAAATTTGGGTTTTTAGATGGGCCGGCGGGATTCGTTTACTCATTTTTTATGAGCTTCCATTCTTTTTTGGTGAGAATAAAACTTTATCAAAAATATGTACTTTAATTTTCTATTTTATTTAATTTTTTTGTTCTTCTCTTTGGGGCAGATTGGGAGAGTTTCTTTGCTGAATGGACAAGTGAATTTTTATTTGTATGAAGTATTGATGATGGTTTTCTTTCTTTCTTTATTTTTTAAATTTAGATTTATCCCTTTTACTATTTATTATAAGAAGTTAAAGATTTTTTTCGTTCTTTGCTTATTTATGATTTTTTCTTTTTTTGTAAATTCCTTAAAATATAATTTTCTAGAAAATTTAGTTGCTTTTTTGTATTTGAAACGATTATTTTTTTATTTTAGTTATTTTATTTATTTATTTTATTGGGTAAAAAAAGAACGTAAAACTAAAGTTTTGTTTGGTGGGGCTTTTATTTTCGTTCTTGTGACTTTATTTACTTCGCTTATGCAATACTTTTTTTATCCGGATTTAAGAAATTTATTTTATCTTGGTTGGGATCCGCACTTATATCGGATGTTTGGAGTATTTTTTGATACCGGGGTGGCTGGAGCGGTATTTGGGATGATTTTAATTTTTTTATATCAAGCGAAAATTAATTCGTATTTTAAATATTTTTTAATAATTATTTTTTTAATATTTTTAGTTTTAACTTTTTCTCGGAGTGTTTATCTTGGATTTTTGTTAACAAGTTTTTTTATTTTATTTCGTCAAAGAAAATTTAAGTATTTATTAGTTAGTATTTTTTTATTTGGTTTGCTTATTTTTGTTGTGCCGAAACCTAACGGTGAGGGAGTAAATTTATTGCGAGTTTTTTCGATCAATTCAAGAGTTAAAAATTACCAGCAGGCAATTGATTTATGGAGAGGTAATTGGCTTATTGGGATAGGCTATAATCATATCCGATATGGTAGAGAAAGTTTTAGAATTGGGAATGCTGGAGCGTCTTATCATTCGAGTTTTTTAATAATTTTAGTAACGGGAGGAGTTGTGGGGTTGGTGGGGTGGTTAGGTTTTTTGGCGACTTTAGTAAGGCAAAATAAAAAAATTGCTTCGGTTATTTTATTTCTTTCAATTCTATCTTTGTTTGATAATATTTTACTTCATCCTTTTGTCTTATTTTTGCTTTTGAGTGTTATTCCTCTTTTATAATCGTAAGTGTTTTTTCTTCAGAATTGCCATAAATATCGATAACAAGGATAATTATTTTATTTTCGCCATTTTTTAATTTAACACTACTTTCAAAGTTGCCTTGAACATCGAGGACGATAGGAAAACCATTAATTTTAGTGACATTTTCTTTCGCTGTACTCCCGATAATTTTAATTTCATTTTTAACTGTTTTAAGTTGGTCGGCTGGTTCTTTAATTTCAATTTTTGGTTTTTCATCGGCATATAAAACTTTGAAGGTTTCCGTTTGTTTTTTTTCTTTATGTTTATTTGATTTGGCTAAAAAGTAAAGTTTATTTTCGCCTTTTTGTAGATCCTTGATTTCGAAATTAAAACTATTGCTGGCAATTTTTATTTCATCGACTTTTGTTTCATTTAAATAAATGGCGACAGAATCAAATTTATCAATAAAGCCGGAAACAAGAATGGTGGCGCTATTGGTCGCTTCTGGAATCGAATCAATAGTGAGGTCGCCCAGGAATATTTCTTTTGTAGGCGTAATTAAAGCATCGTCTTTGTTAAAGATTTGATTAATAAATAGTGAAGTACCAAAAAGAATTTTAAAACCAAAGGAAAAAAGAAAAATGACGGTTAATAATAATAAGAAACCAAATAAAGCAACTTGTTTTTTAAATAATCTATTTTTGTGGGATTGAATAGTGGTCATGGAGCCTTTTGTCAGAATTGAACTGACATCTACGGTTTACGATACCGCTGCTCTACCGTTGAGCTAAAAAGGCAGTTGCCCCTGAGGATACTGTTGCGCCTAACTGGCTAAATAAAGTATAACATCTAGAAGTTTATTTTAAATTCCAAGTGCCAAAAATTTGAGGATTAGTAGGTCATTATTTTTGCTTCAGTAATTTTAAATCTTTTGCGTTCTTACTGGTGATTACTTTTTTTTTAGTTTTTGATTCAATTTCTTTTCGGGCATTTCCAGCAACGGTTCCTCCCTCACGTGCTACTTTTTTATTTTCGGGGAAGTTTTTAGGTTGTTTTTTCTGTGAGATTTCAGTTGTAGCTGTTTCTGCAAGCATATTTAGTACCAACTCCAAATTTGTCATATTATCTCTCAGGTTTTGTTTTTTTAAACCTTTGAGCTGTTTATATTGTTTGGTTGTTAGTTCAGCCCAAGCTTCAGTTATTTCATTTGTTAAAATCGCAAATTCCAATCCTTCTTTAACTCCACGATTTTCCCATTCATTGGTTAATTCCTTGCGGACTTCAATACTTTTTAAACGTTGATTTATCCATTCTCGGCTGTAACCTTTTTGTAAATATGTTTTTAGTGCACGATTGATGGTCAGTTCTGGATCTGCTGTTTCTTCAAGTCGTTCATAGCCAACTCGTGCTAGCCAAAGTTTAAGTGGTTCTGCGTTTGGTGAAGGGATACTTTGAATTATTCGGAGCAGAACTTCTGTATCAGCGACATCAGTCAATCTCATTTTTCCGTCAGTGGCTAACATTTTCAACCCGTTACATTTTGTAACGGTTTCATTTGAACCTTCGTCGATTAATCTTTTTTTAAGAACTCTCCAATAAACTTGGGGATTTGTGCTCGCTGTTAATACTGCTACAACATCTATAATAGAAAAATACCATTTTTCTTCTTTATCGTTCCATAAACGACGAATTCGGTTACCTTGAAAAAGGGCAATTTTGCGAGATAACATATCAAAATATTACCAAAATTTGTCACCTTTTGTTTGCAAAATATTTCCTTGTGATTCAATTTATGGCCATAAGGGTCTACATTTACTTAAAGATTGAATGGGTATAAAAAGTTATAAAAAATATTGATCCAATTTTAACAATAACTTAAAATCAGATACTCAGATTCATCAATTGGTGTATTAATAGGGTATTTATCTAAATATTCTTGCGTAAATTTCGGATACGCTTCTAATTTTTTACTTAAACCTAAATTATTCATGATTTTGTTATAATCATCGGCGTTTCTTATAAAGGTTTGAATATCTAATTCTTTCCCAAAGCTAATAATTCCTCTCTTTGGATTACTTTCTGAATCAAAATGAGAAAACAAAACATGTGTCTTTAGACATGAAGCAACAAATTTTGGATTAAAAACAGCAAATACTATTAACCCATCTTTATTTAACCGTTGGGTCAATTGATTAAGAGTTTCTTCAATTTTCTCAATAAATTGAAATACCATAATTCCAGTAATAAGGTTGTATTTTTCATTCACTGGAATTTGTTCTGTTTTTAGAAAATGTATTTTGTTATTGTTATATTTTCTAGCAAGATCAAGCATGCCTTCGGAAGTATCAACTCCAATCACATCAAATCCTAAAGAGTCCAACTTTTGAGTGAATCCGCCTGTTCCACATCCATAATCTAAAGCTTTTAGTCCTTTTATCTGGGAATTGCCAAAATGTTTGGTAATTAAGTCAATAATTGGTGGCCATGCAATAAGAATATTGTCTGCTGCTCCAGGATCTATTTCGTCTCTATTTTTATGAACATTAAACTTAGAGCTAAGTTTATCCCATTTATTATTCATTTATGTAATTTCTAGGTAACTTTTTATTTATGAGCGGGATAGGGGAATTGAATCCTTCGACTGCTCTCAGGACTATAGCCCCCTTCTGAGCGGTGGACCGGATTTGAACCGGCGACCTTCTCCTTGGGAAGGAGACATTCTACCGCTGAACTACCACCGCTTTTTACAAAGTTAAGTATAAAGCATTAGGCATCAAGTAGCAAGAATTAAGAAGGAAAATAGCGAATAGTACTAAGTTAAAACCCTCCGAGTCGGAGGGTAAATTTTAAACTGAAAATTAGAGTTATATGCTACGTGCTATGTGTTACGTGCAACGTGTTATATGTAATGTGGTTTATCTGGGGATTTGAAGAATAGTGCCGACTTCGACTAGGTCAGGGTTAAGAATATTGTTTGCTTGAATAATGCGATAGGCATTATTACAATCTCCATAAAAACGGATAGCAATTTGGCAAAGGTCATCTCCTGGTTGAATAATGTAAGTTTGACTAAAGTATTTAACTTGTCCAGAGCTGGTGGCGGAAATTTCGCCTTTAGTTGCTTCTTTAGGAGTTACGTGGGGGAGGATTAATTTATTACCGGTTACTAGACTGTATGGTTCTTGAAGTTTGTTGTAAATTGCAATGTCGTAGGCATTAAACCCGGAGCCATAATAATCTTCAGCAATTTTCCATAAAAAATCTCCCTCTTTAACTTCATAAATTACTTTACTATCAACTACTTTATTTTTTGGTGTTTTTATTTTAGCTGAGTTGTCTAATTTATTTAGTAATTTAAAAGTAGGAAGGGAAAAAATTGCCAAAAAAACGCATAATCCTAACAAGAAATATTTTTTTTTATTTTTAAGTAAGGCTGAAAGTTCGATTTGATAATTTACAATTTTAGTTTTGGGCGACATGACAATATAATACCAAAAATAAACTGAATTTCAAGTTTGTTCAAAATAGATTCTGTCAAAGGTTTTTTCCCCATCCTTCGCTAAAGCTTCGGAGGGCAAGCCCGTTAACGCTGCTTTGCCCCTCGAAGTCCAAAATATTTAAAGACGAAGTGGGGTCGGGATCCCTAAAACTTTTGCCACCTATTTTGAAGAACTTAGAAAATACATTTGCCTCGTTATATGAAACAATATATATGAAATTAAAATAGTGATATAATTAAAATATTAATAGTTAAGAAATTATTATTATGTCACTTCCAATTATTATCTTTGGTTTGGTAGTTGTTTTCATACTTTATTTAGTTGGTTTGTATAACGGGTTTGTTACTTTACGGGAAAGAATTGAGGAAGCGTTGTCGGGAATCGATGTGCAGTTAAAAAGGCGAGCGGATTTGATTCCTAATTTAGTGGAAACAGTCAAAGGATATGCGAAGCATGAAAAAACAGTTTTTGAAAACGTAACTAAAGCTCGAAGTGCATTAGTTTCAGCTGGGTCAATGTCGGAAAAAGCCGAAGCCAATAATATGGTGACCTCAGCTTTAAAATCAGTTTTTGCCATTGCCGAAGCTTATCCAGAATTGAAAGCAAATACCAATTTTCAAGATTTACAAAGGCAACTTGAAGACACAGAAGATAAAGTTGCCTATTCAAGACAATTTTACAATGCTAATGTTTTGGATTTTAATACTAAAGTACAAATGTTTCCTAGTAATTTAGTTGCTAATATGTTCAGTTTCAAGCAGTTTGAATTTTTTACCGCAACTGAAGAAGAGAAGAAAAAGGTAGATGTGAAGTTTGAGTAAGGCACAAAGTTTTAAGTTATAAAGTTCTTAGTTCTATGTTACGTGCTACGTGTTACGTGTTTTATAGACAATTATGTCCATATATTCTCAAATATCTTCTAATCGATTGAAGACTTTTTTAATTTTTGGCCTATTTATTTTTGTGATTTCTGGTTTCTTTTACATAGTTGGACAATATTATTCTTCTCCGACTGAGTATTTAATCCTAGGATTTAATTTTTCTCTTTTTTCAACTGCCGGAAGTTATTTTTACTCAGATAAAATTGTTCTTTTTACAACAGGAGCCAAATCGGCGAATAAAAAACAATTCTTTGATTTTTATACAGTTACTGAAAATTTAGCAATCGCATCGGGAATACCAATGCCGAAACTTTACGTAATTAATGACCCATCTCCGAACGCTTTTGCGACTGGTCGAGATCCAAAGCACGCAGTTGTTTGTGTAACAACCGGTCTACTTGAAATACTTGATCGCACCGAGCTTGAAGGGGTAATTGCTCACGAACTTTCCCATGTAAAAAATTATGATATTTTAATTTCTTCAGTGGTCGCTGTTCTTGTGGGGACTTTGGCAATTGCTTCTGACTGGATTATGAGAAGTATGTGGTGGGGTGGCAGGCGTAATAATGATGAAGATCGAGGAAAAAATCCTTTGATGATTGTTTTATTTTTTGTGGCTTTGATTATCGGACCACTTGTGGCAACGTTAATTCAATTGGCGATTTCGAGAAAGCGGGAATATTTAGCCGATGCAGATGGGTCTTTGATTACTAGATATCCTGAAGGTTTAGCTCGTGCCTTAGAAAAAATTAGTACTTCTCCACCAATGAGAAATGTTAGCTCATCAACGGCTCACCTATTTATTTCTAATCCATTTAAAACGAAAAGTAAATCTTCTTGGTTGGTGAATTTATTTAGCACTCACCCACCGATTGAGGAGAGAATCAAGATATTGAGGGCAATGTAATTTTAAATTATTAATTTTTAATTTTTAATCAATTTTTAATTTTAAATTTTCAGTAAAAAATCAGCTAATTATATTTATTACCAAGATAGTTAATGAATTGATTAGATTGTTAAGTCTAGGGTCTGGTTCGACGTGGCCGGGAGAGATTGCTTTGAGATTCAATAAAAATTTTATTAAGGATTTTTTTTCCACGTCTGATACAAAAGTTATTTTAATAGCGGGAACAAATGGGAAGACAACCACATCAACTTTGATTAAATTTATTTTGGAAGCAGATGGGAAAACTGTTTTTCAAAATGAAGAAGGAGCAAATTTATTAAATGGCGTGGCCTCGGCAATAATTAAGAGTGTTAATTTTCCAAAAAAAATAACTTATGATTTTGCCACTTTTGAAATAGATGAAAATACTTTACCTCAAACTCTAAAGCAACTAAAACCTCATACTTTAATTTTATTAAATTTATTTCGTGATCAATTAGATAGATATGGTGAGGTAAATACAATTGCTAATAATTGGCGAAAGAGTATTCAGACTCTAGATAAGAATACAAGTTTAATTTTAAATGGCGATGATCCGCAAATTGCATATCTTGGCGAAAATTGTAAAGCCAATGTTTACTACTTTGGTGTAAGTCAGGATTTAGCTCAAGTTAAAGATATTCCCCACGATGTTGATTCAATCTACTGTCCAAAATGCAATAGCATGCTTACTTATAGCGGAATCTCTTATTCACATTTGGGAAAATATCAGTGTTTAAAATGTAAATTTATGAATCCAACGATTATTAATTACAATCTAGAACTCCCCTTAAAAGGAATTTATAATAAATATAATACGAATGCAGTTTTTACTTTTTTAGATCAGATTTTACACATACCGCTTGAAAAAATTGCTATTGCCTTAAAGCAGTTCAAACCTGCCTTTGGTAGGCAAGAAGAAATTATCTATAAAGGTAGAAAAATCTATTTATTACTTTCCAAAAATCCAACGGGATTTAATCAATCAATTGCGGTTATGAATGAAATATTTGGAAAAGACAAACGTCATTTACTTTTGGTTTTGAATGATCGCATACCCGACGGAAAAGATATCTCATGGATTTGGGACGTAGAGTTTGAACAATTAGAAGGCCAAATTGTAGTTTCCGGGGATCGTTGCCTAGATATGGGAATACGATTGAAATATGGAGAAATAGAAAAATTTAAAATTTTAGAAGATTTAGAAGATGCTGTGGAAGAGATTGTTGCGAGTACAAAAAAAGAGGAAAAAATAGTTATTTTAGCCACCTATACAGGAATGTTGGAAGTGAGGAAAATTTTAGTTGGCAAATCATTAATTTAAAATTAATATGAAATTGAATATAGCCTGGCTCTATCCTGATCTCATGAGTACGTATGGTGACCGGGGCAATGTGATTGTTCTAAAAAAAAGATGCCAGTGGCGGGGAATCGATGTGGAAGTAAAAAGGATTTCTGTTCAATCTAAACTTGATGAATTGCAAAATATTGACTTAATTTTTATGGGCGGGGCGCAAGACACTCAACAAGAGATTGTGAATAAAGATTTATTTTCAGGAAAAGGTGAAGAAATAAAAAAATTAATAAATAATAATATTCCGGCTTTATTTATTTGTGGCGCTTATCAATTCATGGGAAAATATTATTTAACGGCTGAATCAAAAAAATTAGAGGGTTTAGGATTATTTGACTTGTTTACAGAGAGTTCAAAGGTGGGAGAAAAAAGATTAATTGGGAATGTGATGATTAAGCCTATATGTTATTGTGAGGAGCCAAATCATAATGGGACGACGAAGCAATCTCAATCGGATTGCTTCAGCTTCGACTTCGCTCAGCTTCGCAATGACAAATTTGAATTCGTCGGTTTTGAGAATCATGGTGGACGAACTTATCTAGGAGATAAGTCGCAAGCGTTTGCTAGTGTTATAAAAGGATATGGGAATAATGGCGAGGATAGGACCGAAGGTATAAGATATAAAAATGCGATTGGGACATATTTGCACGGGCCGATTTTGCCAAAGAATCCGGAGATTGCCGATTGGCTGATTGAAAAAGCACTGGAAATAAAATATAAAAAAAAGATAGAGTTAAGTAAACTAGATGATAGTTTGGAATATAAGGCAAGATCAAATATGATTAGTCGGATTTAACTCAAATGTTAGATGTTAAATGTTAAAGCCAAATGTAAAAACTGTTTATCTTAAAACAGAGATAAAAAGATTTAAGATGTGGTTTTGACATTTAAGTTTTGAGATTTAAGATAAACTATTATGAAAACAGGAATTGATTATATTGGTATCTCAGTGGGGGCGATGATTTTTAATCAAAAACGCGAATTATT
Source organism: uncultured Gammaproteobacteria bacterium (assembly GCA_964476545.1). Classification (GTDB taxonomy): domain Bacteria; phylum Patescibacteriota; class Microgenomatia; order UBA1406; family GWC2-37-13; genus CAYZAZ01. The sequence continues at coordinate 9,778 of CAYZAZ010000005.1, read as the reverse complement.
TTTATCTAAAAGAAGTCAAAATGTAACAAATGAGAGAGGTTGTTGGGAAATTCCCGGAGGAAAGGTCGATTTTGGGGAAACATTACAAAAAGCAATAAAGCGCGAAATGCTGGAAGAATATGGTGTTGATTTGGTATTATTACATCAGTTGCCGGCCCAAAATCATTTGTTGCCCAAAGAAAAACAGCATTGGGTACCAAGTTGTTTCGTTTGTAAAGTAAAAGGAAACAAAGAACCGAAAATACTGGAACCAGAAAAATGTTTGGCAATTGGCTGGTTTAAGCTAAGCAAATTACCAAAACCACTATCGGAAATTACAAAATTAGATTTAAAAGCGTTAAAAAAATATCGGAAGTTTTTTTCAAAATTATAAGTTTAGAGTGCTATAGCACCCCTTTCAACCCAAGGTGTTGAAAGTTTTAAAAAAATAAAATGAAAATTGATGTAAAATCTGCAGTTGCTGACATTTTAAAATTAGAGGGAATAGAGCATGTTTTTGGTTACACTGGTGGTCATATAATGCATTTGTGGGAGGCTGTAAATAATGAGAAAATAAAAATAATTTTAAATAAACAAGAAGGAAATGCGGTTTATATGGCTGATGGATATGCGCGAGTAAAAAAATGTCCGGCGGTAGTTTTGGCGACAGCTGGCCCTGGAGCAACAAATATGGTGACCGGACTTGCAACTGCACTTATGGATTCTGTTCCTATTATTGCAATTGGTGCGACTGTCAGTACTAGTTCTTTTGGAAGAAATCCTGTTCAAGATGGTTCTGGGAGAGGGCAATCAATAGAACAAAGATTAGTTTTTAAAGCTTGTTGCAAACAAGCTATGCTTGCGCCAAGTCCAGATGCAGTGCCCAATATGGTAAGAGAGGCATTTAGATTAGCTAATTCTGGAAGAAAAGGTCCAGTTTATATTGAAATACCATCAGATTTCTGGAATGTAGAAATTGATTATGAAAAAATACAACCTTGTAAATATAAAAATTTGAATTCGCCAAGTTGTAGTAAAAGTGATAGTGTGAAAATTGCAGAAAAATTATATCAAGCTAAACATCCATTGTTGGTAATTGGTGAGGGAGCCGATGAACAGAATATTAAAAAGAAACTTCCTCAGATATTACAAAAACTTGCAATTCCTTACACTGTATCTCCTTTGGCAAAAAACTTTATTGATGAGTATGATAAGTTATTTTTGGGGGTAATTAGACAAGAGGGAAAAACACAGAAAGTTTATGAATACATGAAGAAATCAGATTTAATTTTATTCCTTGGAGATAGAATGCAAGAATGGGAAATGGCTTGGTATGATAGAAGCATTTTTGGTGATGTAGTATTAGCGCAGGTTGATCCAGATTATAGTGAGATAGGTCGTGTTTATCCAGTTGATATATCTGCTATTGGTAGTGTTTTAAGTTTTTTTTCTAACTTTGAGTTGAAAGAACACGATTTTTCGAAAATTTTAATAAAAGAAGTTGTTCAATTAAATATTAATTATCCAAGAAAAAAAAGATATCCTGACGGTGATGGAGTTAATCCATTAAATGTAAATAATATTGTTGAAGATTTGGTAACTGATAATTCGATTATTGTATGTGATACAGGTTACGCAAAATCAATGGCAATCGTAAAATTTAGAACAAAACTTACTCAACAATTTTTAACAGCAGATAAAAATGGACCAATGGGTTATTCTGTCCCAGCGGCGATTGGGGCAGCCTTGGCAAGTAAAAAAGAAGTTATTTGTTTTGTTGGTGACGGTGGGTTTCAAATGTCTCTTAATGAATTAGGAACAGCAATGAATTATGATATAAAAGTAATCTTTGTTATAGAAAATAATAGCGGTTGCATGTCAATTGTTGATTATCATAAAAGTATTTATGGTCATGATTGTGCTGATACATTCATTAATCCAGATTATGTAAAAATTGCCCATGCATATAAAATGAAAGGGTATAAATTGGATTCAAAAGAAGAATTTGAAAAGGCTTTTAAATTAGCTCAAAAAGAAGAACTTTCAGTAATAATAGATGTAAAAATTGATCAAAGTTTAATGATTTGGGAATAAAAGTAGTTTCGGTGGCTTGATGGGACAAGTGTTTGGAGAATAATTATTAGTGATTAGTGATTAGTGATTAGTTCTAAGTTATAAACCCTCCGAATCGGAGGGTAAAGTTCTGAGTTATATGTTACGCGCTATGTGTTACAAGTTAAAAGGTGAATTATGACTAATACTATTTCCAAAGATTTGATAAAAAATTTGGCCAAGCTGGCGAAGATTAATTTAACCGATGATGAAGTGGAAAAATATACGGGTCAGTTTTCCTCGGTTATTGGCTATATGGAAGAAATAAAAAATCTGGATGTGAAAGATATTCAAGAAACAACGCGAGTTTCGGATGAGGGAAATGTTTTTCGGGCGGATGAAGTGACGTCTTCTTTTACCCAGGAGCAAGTCTTAAAAAATAGTAAAAGTAATCACAATGGTTATTTTTTAGTACCGCAAATTCTAAAAGACGATTAATATGCTAATTAACAAATCAATCAAAGAGTTGGCACTAATGCTAAAAAAAAAGGAAGTGAGTTCTGTGGACTTAGTAAAAGAATCTTTTGCTCAGGTGGAAAAATTAGATAGCAAACTTCATAGTTTTATAACAATTAGAGATAAGAAAGATGTTTTAAAAGAAGCAGAGAAAAATGATGAACTAAGAGATGAAAGTGCGTCAATTGTATCTGGCCTGCCTTTTTCAATCAAAGATGCTTACTGCACGGAAAATATTCGCACGACAGCCGGTAATAAAATTCTTGATGATTATTTACCCCAATATAGCGCCACTGTTTTTAAAAAAATTATTCAATCAGGATCAATCTTGATTGGAAAAAATAATATGGATGCTTGGGGTCATGGTGGGTCCACTGAAAATACCGATTATCAACCAGCCCATAATCCTTGGGATTTGTCAAGAATCCCTGGAGGATCATCTGGTGGATCGGCCATTGCCATTTCCACCCGCATGGTTCCTTTTTCGATTGGCGAAGATACGGGAGGATCTATTCGGAGTCCAGCCAGCATGTGTAGTATTTCTGGTTTAAAAGTTACTTATGGTCGGGTTTCGAGACTGGGAACAATCGCTTACGCTTCGTCGTTGGATACAATCGGACCCATGGCTAAATCCGTTGAAGACTTGAGTTATTTGCTCGAAATTATGGCTGGAAAAGATAATTTGGATTCGACAAGTTCTCATCAGAAGGTCGATCAATATTCTCAATTTTTAGGTCAGTCAATCAAAGGCAAAGTGATTGGTTTGCCTAAAGAATTTTTTGGCAAGGGTCTTGATCCCAAAGCTAAAGAAACAATCATTGAAGCCACCAAAGTTTTTGAAAAATTAGGAGCGGAAGTGAGAGAAGTTAGTTTACCTCATTTTATTTATGGAGTTTCTATATATTATTTGATTGCCCCCAGTGAGACGAGCTCGAATTTGAGTCGCTATGACGGAATAAGATATGGAGGACAGAGAGAGTTGTTTTCTGCGGAAACAAAAAGAAGAATATTGTTGGGTACTTATGCCTTGTCGGCCGGATATGCTGACGAACTTTATAAAAAAGCTCAGAAATTAAGAACAATTTTGATTGCAGAATATGAAAACGCCCTGAAAGGGTGTGATGTTTTGCTGGCGCCAGTTTCCCCCAGTTTACCGGCCAAAATTGGTGAATTAATAAATGATCCTCTAAAAAATATTTTAGAAGATTTGTATACCGTGACGATTAATTTAGTGGGTGCACCCAGTTTAGCGATTCCTGCCGGCTTTGCCGAGGGATTACCAGTCGGAATGCAGATCATTGGTAAAAGATTTGCAGAAAACGAACTATTACAAATGGGCTACTTATATCAGCAGGAAACTGATTGGCATAAAAAATTACCAACAATTTTAGAAAATAATGGATAAAAAATATCAAACAATTATTGGCATGGAAGTGCATGTCGAGTTAAAGACAGCTTCGAAGATGTTTTGTGGTTGTAAAAACGATCCTTTTCACGCAGAAAAACCAAATATCTATACCTGTCCAGTTTGTTTGGGAATGCCCGGAGCATTACCTGTGGCCAATAAAAAAGCCATTGAGTGGACAATCAAATTAGGTTTGGCTTTAGGTTGCAAGATTAATTTAATTTCAAAATTTGACCGTAAACATTATTTTTATCCTGATTTGCCTAAAGGTTATCAGATTTCGCAGTATGATTTACCATTCTGTTATGGTGGAAAAGTGGAGACATCTTTTGGTCCAGTTGGTATAACTCGCGTTCATTTGGAAGAAGATACTGGAAAATTAATTCATCAACAAGTAAATGGTCAAGACGTGAGCTTAATTGACTTTAATCGTTCCAGTGTTCCTTTAGTTGAAATTGTCACTGAGCCAGAAATATATTCTTCAGCTCAAGCAAAAGAATATGCGAAAAAATTGAGACAAATTGTTCGTTATTTAGATATTTCAGATTGTGACATGGAGAAGGGGGGGATGAGACTCGAAGCAAATATATCCTTGGCCAAGGTGTCATTGCGAGCGGAAGCGAAGCAATCTCAAGGAGATCGCCACGTCGCTACCGCTCCTCGCGATGACATATTACCTAAATATAAAGTTGAGCTTAAAAATATTAATTCATTTCGATACTTAGAAAAAGGTATTGAATATGAAATTGCCAGGCAAACAAAAATTTTAGACGAAAACAATTTACCTGATCAAGAGACGCGGGGCTATAATGCGGAAAAAAATATTACTTATGTTCAAAGATCAAAGGAAAATGCGGCTGACTATCGTTATTTTCCAGACCCGGATTTGCCACCAATTAAGTTTGATGAACTGTGGTTAAACGAAATAAAATCTACTGTTCCAGAAACTCTAAATGAAGTTTTTATTCGTTGGGAAAAAGATTATAAGGTTAATCGTAAGCTAACCGAGTTAATATTTGAAACCGTCGAGGAAGCAGAAAAAATTGACAAGCTGTTTAAAGTTTTGCTCAAAGAAAAATTGTCTGCAGAAAAATTTGTAAATGTGATAATTAATAAAAAAATTTCAATTAGGTTATCTGAAAAAGAATTGATAAAGTTAGCTAAGGATTCATTACAACCAAAGGAAACTGACGTGGCGAGACTGGATTCCTTAATTAACCAGTTAATTAAGGAAAATCCAAAAGTGGTAGAGGATTATAAAAAAGGAAAGGTAAATTCAATTATGTTTTTAGTCGGGCAGGTGATGAGAGAGATGAGAGGGCAAGCTGACGCCAATATTGTTATCTCAAAACTTAAAGCTCAAATGTCAAATCTACATGTTAAATCTTAAATCTGAATTTATAATTTGATTTAAGATGTAGTTTTGAGTTTTAACATTTAAAATTTAAGATATCTTTATGTCTTTTGTTCACCTTCATACTCATTCAGAATTTTCCTTACTCGATGGTATGTGTCGAATTGATGATTTAGTGGCTAAAGCAAAATCTTATAACATGTCAGCAGTTGCTTTAACCGATCATGGGGCACTTTATGGAGCGTTTAAATTTTTTTTAGCCGCCAAAGATATTGGCATTAAGCCGATTATTGGGGTCGAAACATATAAAGCCAAGAATTCCCGATTAGATAAGCAAACGGGAGTTGATCGTGACCAAAATCATTTAGTTCTTTTGGCTAAAAATCTGCAAGGGTATAAGAATTTATTAAAATTAGTGACGGCGGCACATTTGGATGGGTTTTATTACAAACCCCGAATTGATTTTGAACTTCTAGAAAAATATCATGAAGGATTAATTGGTTTGTCCGCCTGTCTGAGTGGTGAAATTGCGAGTCTACTTTTACAAAATCAAAATATTGAAGCCGAAAAAATATTAAAGAAATATTTAACTATTTTTGAAAAGGATTTTTATTTAGAACTTCAACGTCATCCACAAGTCGAAGATCAGGAAAAAGTGAATCAACAACTAGTTAAACTTTCTCGTAAATTTGGTGTCCCGCTTGTTGCAACCAATGACGTACATTATTTAAATGCGGAAGATGCTTATGCTCAAGAAATCTTGCTCTGTATCCAAACGCAAAGAGCGATTATTGAAAAAAATCGTCCCATGTCGATGATTGATGTCCCTGATTTTTATTTTAAATCACCAGATGAAATGAAAAATAATTTTCTTGATTTGCCAGAAGCAATTGAAAATACTTTAAAAATTGCTAGCGAATGCAATGTGGAGATTCCTTATGGGAATTGGATTTTACCGAAATTTACCACACCAAAAGGCCAAACTGCAGAAATATATCTTAAAGAGTTGGTTACACAAACAAAAAAAAGACTTTCTCAATATGACCAATCAGTTGTTGATAAAAGACTAGATTATGAGTTAAAAATTATTATTAGTAAAGGTTATAGCACCTATTTTTTAATTGTTCAGGATTTTGTAAACTGGGCGAAAAATCACGAGATTGGTGTTGGACCAGGTAGAGGTTCTGTCGCTGGCTCATTAGTGGCTTATGTTTTAGGGATTACCGATATTAATCCTTTGGAATATAATCTGCCCTTTGAACGTTTTTTAAACCCAGATCGGCCAACTCCACCAGATATTGATATTGATTTTGCTGATATTCGCCGTGATGAAGTACTTAAATACGTGACCAATAAATATGGAGACGATAAAGTAGCCCAAATTATTACTTTCGGAAAAATGGAGGCAAGATTGGCGGTACGTGACGTGACCCGAGCACTGGGAATGTCATACTCCCAAGGAGATCGGTTGGCAAAAATGATTCCTCCTGGCAAGCAAGGTTTTAATATGACAATTTCTCAAGCAATTGAAGAATCATCACAGCTTAAATTTGCTTACCAGACTGAAAAAGACACAAAAAAAGTACTCGATATTGCTCGTAAAGTTGAAGGCCTACCAAGGCATTCTTCTGTTCACGCGGCGGGAGTGGTTATTTCAGATACAAATCTTACAGATTACGTGCCATTGCAAAAAGAGCCAAAAGAAGGACGAATTATTTCCCAATATGACATGTATTGTTTGGATTTGAATGCTGTTTCAAATAACCGAGCCATTGGGCTTTTGAAAGTGGATTTTTTGGGACTGCGTAACTTAACTATCTTAGAAAAAGCTTTGAAATTTGTCGAAAAATTCAAAAAGCAAAAAATTGATATTCATCATGTTCCCTTAGATAATAAATTAGCCTATGATTTAATTGCTTCTGGTGCGACAGTGGGTGTTTTTCAACTCGAATCTGGGGGAATGCGAAAGTTAGCGAAAGAATTACAGCCTAATAAAATGTCTGACATTTCTGCTATGGTGGCTCTTTATCGACCGGGTCCGATGGAACTGATCCCGATGTTTTTGGAAGGTAAAAAGAATGCAAAGAAAATTAAATATTTGCATCCTGATTTAAAATCAATTCTCGAAGAGACTTATGGTATTTTAGTTTATCAGGAGCAAGTAATGGAAATTGCTAATAAATTAGCTGGGTACACAATGAGTCAGGCCGATAATTTGCGCATGGCCATGGGAAAAAAGAAGAAGTCGCTGATGAAGTTAGAAAAAGAAAAATTTATTAAAGGTTGTGTAGTCAAGGGTTATTCAAAAGGATTAGCCGAGAATATCTTTAGCTTTATGGAAAAGTTTGCGGCTTATGGGTTTAACAAGCCTCATTCGGCTTCATATGGATTAATTGCTTATTGGACAGCCTATGTTAAAGCAAATTATCCGGTAGAGTTTATGACTGCTCTTCTTTCGGCAGAACTTCAGGGAATGGCCGGCCCAATGCGCGAGATTAAAATGTCGCAGGCTTTGGAGGAGTGTCGTAGAATGGAATTAAAAGTATACCCGCCAGATATAAATAAATCAGAACATAGTTTTTCTATTGAAAATGATGGTATTAGATTTGGACTCTCGGCGATTAAAAATGTTGGTGAGGCGGCAATTGATTCAATTATGGAATCGAGAAAAGCCGGATCCTTTACAAGTTTTAAGGACTTTTTATTTAAGGTAGATTTAAGAAGGGTAAATAAAAAAACCATTGAAAGTTTAGTAAAAGCGAGTGCTTTTTCGGGATTTGCCAATAGAGCCACATTAATGCATCATTACCCCATTTTTGTAAGGGATATTGCTTCCCTAAAAGATGATAAAGAAAAAGGTCAGTTTGGTTTGTTTCAGCAAAGCATTACTGCCTCTGTTTTTCAAGATAATTTTGAGAAAATGGCTGATTTTCCTGAAGATGACATTTATAATATGGAAAAGGAGGTAATTGGTTTTTTGATTACCAAAAATCCTTTAGACAAATTTAAAGACATCATTGCCAAAAAATCAACTAAAAAAATTGGTGAGGTAAATATTGAAGATGATAAAAAAGATGTTATTTTAGTTGGTTTAATCAGCAATAAGAAAATTATAAAGACAAAAAAGGACAATCATGAAATGGCTTTTTTAACAATCTTCGATGAGACTGGATCTATCGAATGTGTAATATTCCCAAAAATATTTACAAAACTCAAAACATTTATTGGTATTAATAATGTGATAATTTTAAAAGGAAAAGTTAGTAACCGGGAAGATAAATTGAGTGTGTTGGTGGATAATGCGGTACAGTTAAAATAGTGATTAGTGGTTAGTGATTAGCAAAGTCTATGGGAAATTATAAGATTGGGACTGATTTTGAATTAAAGGCAACAGATTTAAAATTAGAAAATTCAAAAATTAAAAAAAAATCTTTGCCTTTGCCGGCTTATTTATTAAATGTGGGTTTTTATATTGTGGCGCCTTTAATTATTGCTATTCCAGTTGGTTTATATCTGGATAAACAATTTAATACCAGAAATATTTTTACATTACTGTTGATTTTTTTTGGTTTTTTTAGTACTATTTACAATCTAGGACGGTTAACTAAAAATTCTTGAAAATAAAATGTCTGAGTTTAAAGAAATTACGAATACTTCAAATTCAATTTCAGAAAAACAAATCGAAATTGAATCACCAACTAAAGAACATAAATCTGGATTTCCTGAAATAAGTATTAAGGCCGAACCTATTTTTCATCTTGGTAACTTTAAAGTAACTAACAGCTTATTTACCGCAGTAATTGTTTTAATTGTTTTTTTTCTTCTCGCTCTTAAATATTCAAAAGAGGTAGCCTTAAGGAAAAAATCTGGTTTTTTCTATTTTTTTAACATGATCATAAAAAGTATTTATGATATTTTTTATTCGGTCTTGAAGGAAAAAACTGAATATTTTTTCCCCCTTCTTGGTGCTTATTTTTTGTTTGTTTTATTTAATAACTGGTTTGGGTTATTGCCTGGAGTGGGCAGTATTATGATTAAAATTGTCGAACACGGAAAAGAATTAACCGTTCCCTTGCTTCGGGGTAATAATGCTGATTTAAATACAACTTTAGTTTTGGGATTGGTTTCAGTAACTTCCATTCAATATTTTGGTGTTAAATATTTAGGTTTTGGAACCTATATTAAGAAATTTTTGGATTTTTCTAATCCAATTAATTTTTTTGTTGGAATTCTGGAAATTGTTTCTGAGATTTCAAAAGTTTTGTCATTTTCATTTCGACTTTTTGGTAATATTTTTGCTGGGGAAGTGCTTTTGACAATTGTTGCCTTTTTGATTCCAGTCGCCGCTTCTTTCCCTTTTTTACTTTTGGAAATATTTGTTGGTTTAGTTCAGGCGCTGGTTTTTTCAATGTTGAGTGCAGTATTTATTAGTATGGCGGTGACAAAGCACCATTAAATTAGTAGTTAGGGAT
>CAYZAZ010000004.1:34694-38344 GCA_964476545.1 uncultured Gammaproteobacteria bacterium | reverse complement strand
GTATCAATGATATTAATACGGACATCTTTCCAAAAGGTAGTGGTCGCGGCAGACATAATCGTAATACCCCGTTCTCGCTCTTGAGGCATCCAGTCCATTTGGGTTGTCCCATCATCAATATCGCCGATTTTATAAGTGCGACCAGTATAAAAAAGAAATCTTTCGGTTGTGGTTGTTTTCCCGGAATCGATGTGGGCGATGATGCCGACATTACGAATCTTATCTAGAGGAACGTTGCGATTTTTAGTAACAATACTTTGAGTAGCCATTTTAAAAATTAAATATTAAAAAGCAAAACGACATATAAAAAATCAAAAATTATTTATAAATTAAGAAGAAAATTTTAAATTTTGATATGTCATTTTAATATTTTATTTTTGATATTTGATTTTAATTTATTACCACTTTAAGTGGGAGAATGCTTTGTTTGTTTCGGCTAATTTTTCAACCTGTTGTTTTTTTGCCATAGCTGCTCCTTGATTTTGAGAAGCATCTTTAATTTCGGTATATAATTTAATAGCAAAAGTTTTAAATTCTTTATTGGCTCGAGCTCTTGTTGCTTCAATAAGCCATTTGAGAGCTAGAAATAATCGTCTTTCCGGTCGAACTTCAGTTGGAACTAAGTAAGACGCGCCACCTAATCTTCGGGGTTTTACTTCAAAGCGGGGGGAGACGTTTTTGATAGCAGTGTGAATCATTTCAACGCCATCTTTTCCTTCTTTGTTGAATTTTTCAATCACTTCAAAAACAATTCCTTGAGCCACGGTTTTTTTACCGTCTTTCATAATATTGTTGACAAGTTTAGTGATCTCAACACTTTTAAAGGCGGGTTCGAGTTTTGAAATTGGTTTTTTATATGATCTTCTAGGCATGATAAAAAAATTTAAAATTCAAAATTAATAATTATGCTGTTTTCTTTTTTTCAAATTTGGTACCATATTTTGAACGAGAAGTTGTTCTGTTAACAACTCCGGCGGTATCAAACTTTCCGCGAACAATATGGTACTTAACACCAGGTAAATCTTTAACACGACCACCACGAATTAAGACAATTGAGTGCTCGGCTAAGTTATGACCAACTCCTTGAATATAAGCAGTGACCTCCATTTTATTAGTAACTCTTGCAACTTTACGTAAAGCTGAGTTTGGTTTTTTTGGTGTCATTGTTCGGACAACAGTGCAGACGCCTCTTTTTTGAGGACTACTTGTTTCAGTATATTTACGTTTGAGCGCATTAAAACTAACCTTTAATGATGCGGCTCTTGATTTTTTAACTCTCTTTTGTCTCTTCCTTTTTATCAGTTGGTTGATTGTGGGCATATTTATTTAAAAACTTACCATAATATTTATCAATTAATTCACTTGTGACTGGAATTAATCTGCCAATTATAACATTTTCTTTTAGTCCTAACAAGTAATCTACTTGGTTTTTAATTGCGGCGGAAGTTAAGACGCCGGTTGTTTGTTCAAATGAGGCGGCTGATAACCATGAGTCAGTATAGATGGCGGCTTTAGTAATTCCAAGAATTGAAATACGGCCAACAGCTGGCTTGCCACCTTGAGCGACAATTTTCTTGTTTTCTTCGGTAAATCTAATTTTTGAAACAACCTCGTCTTTAATAAAGGCAGTTTCACCTTCGTCTTCAAGAATTACTTTATCACTCATTTTACGAATAATAACTTCAAAGTGTTTGTCGTGAATAATAATTCCTTGTGATTCATAGACGTTTTGCACTTCGTTCAAAAGATAAAGTTGCGCGGATCGCAATCCTTTAATGGAAAGAATGCTGTGGACGTCTAAGTAACCTTCTGAAAGAGAGGTACCTTTTGCAACTAAATCACCATCTTTTATTTTTAATTTTTGATTCATGGGAATGACAAATTCTTGTTCTTTAGGTTCTTTTTCATTTGTTGAGGTAATTTTTATCATGTAAATTTCTTTTTCAGAATCTTCTTGGACGGTGACTTTTCCATCAACTTCAGCAATTGGTGAAATAATTTTTGGGGTTCGAGTTTCAAAAAGTTCTTCAACTCGAGGGAGACCTTGAGTAACGTCGGAAATAACAATACCTCCGAAATGTCTGACTCTCATGGTTAATTGAGTGCCTGGCTCTCCAATTGATTGAGCGGCCATGACACCAACCGGGACACCAATTTCAACAAGTTTACTGGTTGAGAGATCAATTCCATAACATTTTTGACAGATTCCAAATTTAGATTGGCAATATAGGGCAGAATGGACTTTAATTTTTTTTGGATGAGTTTTTTCAATAAGTTCGATTTTTTGATCATCTAAAAGCTCGCCATTTTTAACAATAATATTATTATTTGCGTCAGTGACATCTTGGGCAATGAAACGACCTTTGAGTCGGAGTTTCATTTTGTCGCCTCTTTCTTCATTGGCAATAATTGTTAAACCTTCTTTTGTTTCACAACTTTCTTCTCGAATAATCATATCGTGAGAAACATCAACGAGTCTACGGGTTAAATAACCAGCATCAGCTGTTTTAAGAGCAGAGTCAGTGAGACCTTTTCTTGCTCCTCGAGCTGAAATAACATATTCAAAAATAGATAAACCTTCACGATAATTAGATTTGGTTGGGACTTCAATAATCTTACCCATTGGATCAACAACTAAACCTTTCATTGCAGAAAGTTGTTTTAATTGTTCTTTAGAGGCACGTGGTCCTCCTGAGTTAATCATGAGTTTAACAGGGTTTTCTTCATCAATTGCATCCCAAGTTTTACTAGCTAAACTTTCAGTGACTTCAAGCCAAAGTTTATTGGAATAACGACGTTTTTCATCTAGAGTTAATAATCCTTGTTCATAATTTTTTTCAATTTTTTCAGTTTCAATTTCTGTTTCATGGATTATTCCATTTTTTTCATCAATAATAGTACAGTCGAAGACAGATAGAGAAAGTCCGCCGGCGAGAGTAGCACTCCAAAAACCAACCTCTTTCATTTTATCAATCAAATCACCGACTTTTTCATTATTTTGAGTTATTTTTAAAGCTTTTACAACGAGATCTTTAATATCAGCGGCTTTTACTGGTTCATTAACATAGCGTAGTTCCTCAATCAAATGTTGATTAAAGATAGCTCGACCAACAGTTGTTTTTATTAATTGATTATTAATTTTAATAAAAATTGGCTGACGAATATCAATGCGGTTAAGATGATAATCAACTAGAGCTTCTTCTTCAGTGCCGTAATATTTCATTTTTTCATCTTCGAGGGTTTTAAATTTAGTATCAATGGTTGTAAGGTAATAAATTCCAAGAGCCATTTCTTTGTTAGGAAGGACAATTGGTGAACCATCTGATGGTTTTAATAAATTTTGACAGGCCAACATGCGAGTTTTTACTTCATTAATCGAGGCTTTAGAAAGTGGAACAAAGACTCCCATAGCATCACCATCAAAGTCAGCATTATATCCCGAACAGACAGCTGGGTGAAGTTTAATTGCATATGAGTCAGTAAGTACAGGTTTAAAAGCTAAGATAGAAAGCTTGTGTAATGTTGGGGCACGGTTTAAAAGTACATAATGATTTTTTGTAATCTCTTCTAAAATATCATAGACAATTGAATCTTTTTGATCAAGGAAATTTTTGGCTGATTTTACATTTGGAGCTAGTCCACGAATAATA
>CAYZAZ010000004.1:29004-34684 GCA_964476545.1 uncultured Gammaproteobacteria bacterium | reverse complement strand
AATAATTTCGTGTAAAAGATGAGGTTTAAATAGTTCCAGAGCCATTTCTTTTGGAATACCACATTCATTGAGTTTTAATTCAGGACCAACAACAATTGTTGAACGACCAGAATAATCAACTCTTTTTCCGAGTAAATTTTGTCTAAATCTTCCTTGTTTTCCTCTTAAAATATCAGATAAAGATTTTTGAATTTTGGTGGCGGCACCAGCTGTGCGCAATCTTCCTTTGGCTTTTTGTAAATCAAGTAAAGAATCGACTGCCTCTTGAAGCATTCTTTTTTCATTTCTTAAAATAATTTCTGGTGCTCCAAGATCAATTAATTGTTTTAAACGATTATTACGGTTAATCACTCGACGATAAAAATCATTTAAATCGGATGTAGCAAATTTTCCACCTGGTAATTGAACAACCGGTCTTAAATCTGGTGGAATAACTGGTAAAACAGTAAGAATTGTCCAAAGAGGAGTGGTTTTTCCTTTGATAAATGATTCAATTATTCTAACTTTTTTTAATAATTTATTTCTTTTATCACCTTTTGTTTTGGCAAGTTGGTTAAGGGCTTCATTATAAACTTCTTTAAAATTAATTTTTGAAATAATATCGTAGAGGACTTCAGATCCCATACCAACTTCAAGGAAGTTATCTAAATTACGTTCTCGCAAAAATAAATAATCTTCTTCTTCAAGAGTTGCGCCAGTTTTTAAGGTTTTAGCTGTTTTAGCTAAACGATCAAAAAAACCAGTTTTTTGAGATTTTTCAGTTATAAATTTATCACTCAAAATTCTAAATTTTTCTCTTTCTTTAAGGTCAATTTCTTGATAGGTAATTTCTTTTTGTTCAGGGTTGGAGATTTTTTTGGTAATTTCTTTTTTTTGATTAGCAAATTGTTCTTTTAGTTTTTGTTTTTCAATATCATATTTTTCTTCTAGAACTTTAACTTCTTCTTTACTTAATTTTTCAATTTCAGCAGCGGCTTTTTTTTGATTTTCTTTGTCAATTGATTTGACGTAGTAAAGCGCATAGTAAATTATTTTTTCAAGAGCTTGAGGTGGGACGTCAAGAATAGTGCTTAATGGAGCTTGAGCACCTTTGAAGTACCAAATATGAGCAATGGGAGTAGCTAATTTGATATGTCCCATACGTTCTCGTCTTACAGCTGAGGTTGTGATCTCAACTCCACAACGATCACAGATTATACCTTTATACCTTATTCTTTTATATTTTCCACAATAACATTCATAATCTTTTGTGGGACCGAAGATGCGTTCATCAAAAAGACCATCTTTTTCGGCTCGAAATGTACGATAGTTAATTGTTTCTGGTTTTGCGACTTCACCTTTGGACCATTTAAGCATGTCCTCTGGAGAGGCTAATCTTATTTTTATTCCAGAAAAATCGACCACTTTATTTTCGTCCATACAAATTAAACAAAATCAATTGATAAACCTAAAGCATTAAGTTCTTTGACTAAAACGTGAAACGATTCTGGCACAGACGATTGAGGAATATCAATTCCTTTAATTAATGATTCAAAGGCTTTAGTACGACCGCGCACATCATCACTTTTAATAGTTAGCATTTCTTGTAACGTATATGGAACTCGATGTGATTCAAGTGCCCAAACTTCCATTTCACCAAAGCGTTGTCCTCCCATTTGGGACTTTCCACCTAAAGGCTGTTGAGAAACTAAAGAATATGGTCCGACTGATCGAGCATGAAATTTATCTTCAACCATGTGAATTAATTTCATGATATATCCGGTACCAACGAGTACTTTTTTACCAAAGGGTTCACCAGTTTGGCCATTATAAAGATTTAATTTACCATCCATGGGTAGGCCAAGTTTTGTAAGTTCTTCGGTAATAAATGTCTCTTTAATCTTCTCAAAGACAGGAACGGTAATTTTTGTATTGTTTTCTCGAGCAATATGACCAAGTAGGGTCTCGAATAACTGACCTAAATTCATTCTAGAAAGAATTGAAAGTGGGGATAAGATTACATCAACTGGCGTACCATCTTCAAGATAGGGCATGTCCCATTCAGGTAAGATTTTAGAAATAACACCTTTGTTTCCATGACGTCCAGCTAGTTTATCTCCAATTGAAATTTTTCTAAGTTGGGCAGTATTAACAAGAATTCTTTTTAAAACACTTGGTTCAAGTTCATTTGGATCTTTTTTGGAGTCAATTGTTTCAATGTTGACAACTACCCCTTGTTTTCCGTAAGGCATACGAAGAGAGGTGTCTTTAACGTCTTTGGCTTTTTCACCAAAAATTGCCCGAAGTAATCTTTCTTCAGCGGTTAGTTCTTTTTCACCTTTAGGGGCAACTTTACCAATGAGAATGTCGCCACCTTTCATTTTTGTGCCGATTAATACTAAACCGTCTTTATCTAGATTTTGTAATACTTCTTCACGAACATTTGGGATATCGCGAGTTAATTCTTCTGGTCCAAGTTTTGTATCAATAAGATCGGCGATAAATTCTTCACTAGTGATTGAACTTAAGACATCATCTTTGACTAATCTTTCGGAAATAACAAATCCATCTTCATAGCCTAACCCATTAAGGGAAGTATAGGCAACAACTAAGTTTTGACCAAGTGCTAACCGACCATTTTCAGAAGCAGGGCCATCAATAATTAATTGACCTTTTTTAACTTTTTGATTAAGTTCGACCCTTGGTTTTTGATCAAAAACTACGTCTTTATTAGTTTTTAGATAACGATCAAGATTATATTTATATTCTTTACCGCTTTTTCCTTTAACAGTGACTTTTTGACAATCAACGTAAGAAATAACTCCATCTTCCTCAGAAAAAACAGTTCTATTTAAGGATGAAGTAACTTTCATTTCCATTCCAGTACCTACAAATGGAGATCTTGGTTGAACAAGAGGTACAGCCTGGCATTGCATGTGTGAACCCATGAGGGCTCGGCTAGCATCATCATTTTGTAAAAATGGAATTAAAGAAGCAGATGCACCGACAATTTGTCTGGGTGAAATATCGACTAAATCAATTTTGTCAGCAGTAACTTCGACGATGTCGCCTTGGTGGCGGACAACGACATGTTCATTAAGAATATAACCATTGTTATCAACATTAATATTTGTAGAAGTAATATAATATTTCTCTTCATCATCGGCCTGATAATAAACTATTTCATCAGTAATTTTTACTTTTATCTTACTTCCTACTTTTTCTTTAATAACTTTTTTATAAGGAGTTTCTAAAAATCCGTATTTATTGACTTTGGCATAAAGAGCCATATAAGTTACAACACCGATATTTGGACCCTCAGGTGATCTAATCGGACAAATTCTTCCGTATTGTGAGGATGAAATATCACGAATTGAGAAGGAAGCTCTTTCTTTTTCAATTCCACCTGGTCCACCGACAGTAATTCTTCTTAAATTATCAAGTTCAGATAATGGATTAGTTTGATCAACAATAGTTGAAAGTTGACTGGTTCGGTAAAAAGAATTTATAGCCATGATAATTGGCTTGGAGTTGATAACTTGAGAAGGAATAGGCATCGTGTCTGATGTAACTAAACTCATTCTTTCTTTAATTTCTTTTTCAGTTCGGACCATACCAACTCTAATTCCATAGGTGGCAATAAGTTCACCAACGGTACGAAGTCGGCGATTACCTAAATGATCAATATCATCAAAACTTTCCTTTTGGAAAGTTAAATTGACTAAATGTTTAAGAGTTTGAATAATATCTTGTTTGGAAAGAATATGATTTTCTTTATTAATTTCAAGATTTGTTCCCAATTTTTTGTTTATTTTATATCTTCCAACATCGGCAAGTGAGTAACGTCTGTGATTAAAAAAAAGATTATTAATGGTTTCGTAGGCATTTTCTAGAATTAATGGTTCACCTGGTTTTAATTTTCGATAAAGTTCCAAAACAGCATCATCTTTTCTAACAGTACGATCCTTTTTAAAAGTAGGTAAAACATATTTATCCATAATTGTTTTATCGATATCTTTGAAGTAAGAAAGAAGTTGTTCATTATTTTCACCATCAAATATTTTTAAAAATACTGATGCTAGGAATTTCCTTTTTTTATTAATTTTACCTTCGATAATGCCATTTTTATTGATTGTAAAATCAAGCCAAGAGCCAATATATGGTCTTACTTCGGCATTATAAAGAGTTAAGCCGGTTGTTTTATCGATTTCGGCAGTAAAGTAAACTCCTGGAGATCTCACGATTTGGTTAATAATTGCTCTTTCAATACCATTGACAATAAATGTTCCTCGGGAAGTCATTTTTGGTAAATCAAAGAAATAAACTTCTTGCTTTTTTTCTGCCCCAGTTTTTTTATTTGTTAACTTGACTTTTATATAAATTGGAAAATCATAAGTTAATTTTTTTTGAATACAAAGATTTAAAGGATAACGAGGTTCGCCAAAATGTAAGCCTTCAAAAGAAAGAGAGAATTTTTTTCCTGTATAATCTTCGATTGGAAAAAATTCTTCAATGATTGATTTTAATTCAATTTCCAAAAAATTCTTCCAAGAATTTTTTTGAACTTCGATTAAGTCAAGTTTTTCAATATTGATTTCTTCTTTTCCGAGGATGATTTCATGAGTTGAAGATTTATTAGTATTATTGGATTTAGTCATCAGTATTGGGTGGATTGAATTTTAAGGTAACAAGAAAAACTCCCATTGGTATGGGGAGTTTTAAAAAACTTATAAAATATACTATATTAAGAATGAATTGTCAAGCACTATTTTTTAATTATCTTTTCTAGGTACGAATTTTTAATTTTTTTTACAACTGACTCAATTGTTTCTAGTTTATTCAGATTATTTTTGTGACCTTTTTCTGTTTGTGAATGATTAGATAATTCAGCAAAATGTTCTGGTAATTTCTCTGAAAACTCAATTATTTTTTTAAGATTTTCTCGACCATTTTTTGTTCCTAAAAGATATGAAGCACTAGTTGCGGCAGTTAAGCCAAGGGCGAAGCCAAACCAAAAACTGGATGATTTATTTTGTTGATTTTTCATTTTTATTTTTTGAGAATATGTCTAGGGCGTGGTAAACTGCCTTAAATCCATTAAGAAAACCAACAACTTCAGACATACCATGTTCAAGTCCTAAGCCAATTGATTCAAAACCCTGAATAATTAAATTAACATTTTTTAAAGTTTTTCTTAATTCTTTAAGGACCAAAATTAATTGGATGCCTATAACAACTGAAAATATAGTTGAAAGAGTGAGAACAATAGTTAATAAAAGTTGAGTTGTATCCATATTATTTTTTAGCCCAATATTCGTTCGCTTGAAACAATGTTTTAAAAGTTCCCGCATCTAACCAGTAACCATTAAGTTCTACCCAACGAAGATTACCCTTCTTAATATAGTAATTGTTAACTTCAGTGATTTCAAGTTCATTTCGACCAGCAAAACCTGGACTGCAATTTTCTATAAAATCAAAAACTTGATTATCATAGATATAAAGTCCGGTGACGGCAAATTGCGATGGGGGATCTTTTGGTTTTTCAATTATTTCTGCGATTTTAGTTTTATCATTAGAATCAAATCTTGGAACGCCAAATCTTTGTGGATCAGGGACCTTTTTAATAAAAATTACCGCTCCACTTTTGAACTGTGAAACAGGTTTTTTAATATTTGCATCTGTTGTATTGTCACCAAGGATA
>CAYZAZ010000004.1:0-28994 GCA_964476545.1 uncultured Gammaproteobacteria bacterium | reverse complement strand
ACTGTAATTGGTTTGTCATCGGCAAAATTTTTAGCTAGTGCTAGGGCATCAGCAATTCCTCCTTTAGGGTTTTCTTGATAGGCATATTCAATATGAGTTAAGCCAAAGTCTTTGCCATTTTTTAAAACATTAATAAAGTGACCGGAGTGAGGGCCCGAAACAATAATTAAAACTTCAGTAATTCCAGCCTTAACAAGAGTTTGAATAGGATAGTAGATCATTGGTTTATCGTAGATTGGCAATAAGTGTTTATTAGTGGCGTAGGTTAGGGGATAAAGTCTTGTTGCTAGTCCACCGGCGAGTATAACACCTTTCATATATTATAGATTATACAATAAGTGCTCCAATTATAAAAAGCATTAGAAAGCCAATCAGAATATATTCCATAATATTTTTTAAATGGAGAGTTTTTGAAAGTGAGTGATGATAGGTACCCCAAATAATATAAAAGGAACAAAAAACTAAAACAATAATAAACATGGAAGAACGTTCCATTGAAAAAGTTTTTAGTAACACCAAAAATAATATTCCAGCTGTAGTTAAAGCTAAATAATCAAAACTATGATTACTAATTTCTTTTTTAATTTCTATAATAAGATGTTTCATATTAAATAATTGCTCCACTTTTTGTAATTATAAAAATAACGCTAATTATTAAAAATAACAGAAAAATGAAATGGGCTAAATTTTTACCATTGAATCGAATAATATTCATTTTTGAGGCAAAGTAAAAATCAAGTAAAAGTGCCAATAAAAGGAAAATAATAAAGACATAGGTTGAATTAAAAGAAAAAGATTGTAAATTAATTTTTTGTTTTATTTTTGTTGTTGAAATATTCAATTTAGTATCTTCAACAATATCTTTTGCACTAACGGTTTTTATTAATGGAGCTTTTTCTTCAGTTACTGTTTGGCCAAGCGCTAATGGTTTGCCAAACATTTGAACAACAAGTGTGGTTTCTTCACCATTTAAGACTCCATTAACAATAGAGAATCCAACCTCAGTATAATTATTTTTTAAAATATTTTCTCGATGTGAGGGAGATTTCATCCAAGCGTCAACGACAGCTTGAGAAAAAAGAAAATTTTTTGCTAAGTTTTCACCGGCATATTCGTATTGATATTTACTATTAAGAATAAAATCCCAGGGGGTCTTACCGTCAGGAGCGTAATGTGACCAGTAATTTTTTTTAAACATGTCATTAGCTTTTTCTTGGGCGGCTAAAGCTAATTTTTCATTATAAATAAGGGTGCTTAAATTATTATTTTTTCTTTCAATATTTGTTAATTCAAACAATTTATTTACTGAGATGTCTGTGGCAAAACCTAAGACGTTATTTAATGATGCAGGTAAGTTTTTTACTAAGATGGTTAGAAAGAGTGCCAAGATAAGATAGTAACTTAAAAAATCATGGCTAATAGCTTTTGAGCGAAAATTATTTGTTTCGCTTGGAATAAAAAAATTATGAATTTTTTGTTTTATTTTTTCCATAAAAAAAATTTCTTGAGGAAATTTAAATTCCATTTAATGTAAATATACATTAAAAAGATACCAGTAAAGTCAATAAAAATATCACGAAATGTTCCTTGACGACTATTGACAAATGTTTGATGGAATTCATCAGTTGTTGCATAAATAGTTGACAAAATAATTGAGAATAAAAAGATTGTAGTTGAAGATGTTTTTTTTGAATGATTCATAAAAAACGCTCTAACAAAAAGAAAATATAAAAATGCATATTCAATTACATGGAGAGATTTGAAGAAGATAAAATTAATTAAATAATCAGGACTAACAGAAATTTTTGTTTTGGATGAAAAGAGAAAAATACAACCCATCCAAAGAATAGGTGGCAACCAATAATAAATTATTTTTTTCATTATAATTTCATTTTAATCAAGATTGAGGTAATAGTCAAAAGAGAGTAAGAAAAAGAAAGAAAAGAAAGGGAATTGACAGTATTTTTATTTTGTTTAGGAATTGCTTTTTTAGTTGAAGCGCCAAGAATTGCGGGAGAAGAATTAATATTAGAATGGTTAATGGTTAATGGATAATTATTGATTGATTGAGGAGGAATTTTATTTGTTGGTTTTGAGGTTAACAATTGATCATTAGTCATTAGCAATTGTTTATTTGTTGTTGGGGTTGTTGTTGGCGCAAGTGTGGTAATTAGATTAATACAGTCATTGTTAACTAAGCCTTTACTTGCTTCTTGTTGGCAGAATTCATTATTTAATAAATCTCGCCGACCCCAAGTTTTATTTTTTTCACCCTTTCCATATTCAAAACTATCTTTTTCTTTTTTTTCAGAATCTAAAAGTCTTACTTGATCACTATCATTATTGAATATTGATGAGGTTAGCTCAATTATTTTATAACTTTTTGGTAGTATCTCTAGAGAGAATTTTTTAGGAGTTGAGCCAGCATTTTCTACATCGTCCAGATACCAATTTTCGAGATTGACATTAAAGTCATTAGCGTTATATATTTCTACCCATTCATTATTTCCCGAGTCAGGATAGACCATTGCTTCTGATAAATATACATAATCATATGTTTTTGGCGTTGGGACAACACTTTCAACCCCGGGGGTTGAAGAGAGCGTTGGGGAGGGCTGAACTGGTGTTTGTGTAAATTCCGAGGTTGGTTCAAGAGTTGGAGTTAAAGTTGGGGTTGGGGTTGAAGTTGGGCAGGCGATTATATTTGATGAATTTTTTGTTGTCGATGTCAATATTTGCCAATCGCCCCAGCCGTTTGGACAGCGAGCATAATTTTTCTCTGCGGTGAAAGAGGCAGAGTAGGTGGCAATATCTAAGATTTCATTTAAGTTATTTTTTAAATAGATAGTGTCACCTGAGTTATTTAGAATATTTGATGAGTTACCACTTACAAAACCATATGGACTAAGAATAGTTCCTTCAAGATATATTTTATTTTGGGCTAAATCATTTAAATAGTAATTAGAGACACCTATTTCAATATTTGAATCATTATAAAGTTCCACCCATTCCTTTTCACCACTTAGAGGAGCGGGGTAAATTTCATTTATTTTAATTGAGGCAAATGAGAAGGTTGAAAAAAATAGTAAGGCAATTAAATAACATGGTAACAATAAGACAAAAAGAATAACATTTCGCCTCATATATTTAAAGTAGACCTTTAAATTAGTTTTGTCAACGGACTATAGTCCACAAAAGACATCTATTTGATTGTCTCAGCAGAACAAAGTAATGAATAATGCGAGTTAAAGCTTTGATCTGGACCATAAATTGGATCGTGCATTTTATAATCATTTCCATCTTTTTTAGTTAGGACTACATAATGGTCTCCACCACCTGAACAACCGGAATAACCAATGCCAACAATGACATAATTTCCATTATTGAGTTCATTATCAATTTCTGAAATATTTAAAGAGTATCCGCGCAAGCCATTGGGAAGAGTAATATTCCAACGATAGTTCATATAAGCTGTATTTGCCCAAAAATAATCGACAGTTGAAGCAATTGTTTGCGGAGACATATCTACCCAATGTTTTTTTAAGAGCATAGAAACACTTGTGAGCAAACATCCGACATTTAAAATGTTTTCTGAAGAGTAACCAATGGTTTTATATGCCCAGCGGGAATCTCTTTGTGAATAATAATTTCCATCACTTCCATTTCCTAGTTCATTTGATCCTATAACAGTATTTGCTCCTGATGTACTAACGAATGATTTAAAGGCGCTTAATTGTTGTTGAGCTTGAGTTAGTAATGTTTGATATGTTTTTTCATCATTTTTTGTATCGCTTAATAGTTTTTCTTTAGAAATTTTTTGGCTATTAAGTTCTATTTTTTGTTGAGCAAGGATGATATTAAGATCATCGAGTTGTTTTTTCTTGTCTTCACGAAGTTTTTTTTGATCTTCAAAGTTTTGTTTAGTTGATTGAACTTGAATTAGTATTTTGCGATTATTTTCTTGGGCGGTTTTAAGGTATTTATATTGATTAAAAAGATCAAAAACATTATCACTATCGAGAATTATATTGATAAAGGATAAACTATCAGTGCGTTTTTTGTAACTATCAGCGACGCGATTTCGCCACTGATTGATTAAACTATTTAAAGCCGTGTCTAATCCCTCAATTTTTTCTCCTAATTTTTCTATTTCACTTGTAGTTTTTGATATTTTTTCTTCAGTTTCTTGAATCTTTAAAGTTTTCAGATATATTTGACTATTCATATATTGGATTTGAGAAGAAAGTGTTTGAGATTGCGTTTTTAAGTTGGTGACTTTTTGTTGGCAGGCAATTATTTTTTGTTCAAGCTCTATTTCATTTGAAGTTGGGTTTGAATCACATTCTATAGCTAGTATTTTTATTGGAAGAATATAGATTGTAAAAAGTATTAATATGAAAGCTAGAATTTTCCTCATAAGGTTATTATAAAACAAATCTTAAAACTTAAATGTTAAATCTCAAATCCTCCGAATCGGAGGACAAATCCACATATCAAATATTTTTATCTAGATAGATAGATTTATAGATTTAAGATATGGTTTTGACATTTGAGTTTTGAGATTAGAGTTTACTTAATGTACTTTTTCGTTGCAAGTAGAGTTGCGAGAGTAGAAATACTGATGCCAAAAAAAGTCGTGATGAAGAAGATTATGATTAAAAAAATAGGATTAATTGGCCAAACCGTAAGTTGGTAAAAATTAAAATTGAGTGAGAGATTGTTTATTCCTTTCATATAAGAATTAATAAATGGATAGAAGTAAAATAAAATTCCAGAAAATATACTGAAGGCGACAATTGATGATGTGAGACCAAAAAATACTCCTTCAGCTAAAAATGGTTTTTTTACATAAAAACTTGTAGCCCCTAAAAATCTTAAAAGTTCAATTTCATCTTTTTTTAAGGCAATTTTAAAATGGCCAATTGTGAGTAGAGTAATGACAGCGTTGAAGATTAAAAAAGCGAAAAAAATAAAAATTGATTTTTTTACAATGTTGGTTAGATTGATTAATCGGTCAATAATAATTTTTTGAAAATTTACTTCATCGACACCAGGCTTAGAGTTTAAAAAATTAGCAATTTCTGGCAAGAATTCGGGTTTTTTCGCGTAAACTTCAAGTGAGGCAGGAAGAATATCTGAAGAAACCATTTCAAGAAGTAGGGGGTTATCTTTATTTAACTCTTTATATATTTTAAAAGCATCGTTTTTGGAAACGTATTTTACTGAAAGAACTTTGCCAGAATTAGTTAATTCGTCCCGAATTTTAAAAATATCGTTTTCGGCAGTTTGAGTTTTAAAATAAACTGTCACTTGGGGGCGAGTTTCAATATATCCTAGTACTCCATAAAGAAAAGTTAAAGAAAAAATAATTATTATTGATAAAAATAATGTAAAAAAAAGCAAAGAAAAGGTAGCTAAAGATTGAAAAGGAGTACGTCTTATTGAGGTTAATATTTTATTCATACCACTACACTATAATTTATTAATGAAATTTTTATAGTTTCGTTAGGTATGTTATTACTTAATATTAGATTAATATTAATCCCTAACGTAGCTATTATAGTTTTTTTTTGATAGCGAAGTGGGGTCATATTTGATAGTCTCCTTTTCTGGCATCATTTATTAATTTGCCCTGTTTCATTGAAAGAACTCTTTTTTTAAGGCTATTAACTATATCAGGATTATGAGTAGCAATAATAATTGTTTTTTTTCCTTCAATTTTGCGAAAAATTTTCATAATATCCCAGGTAGTTTTAAGATCTAAATTTCCAGTGGGTTCGTCAGCAATTATTATTTTTCTATCGCCCGCTATGGCTCGAGCAATTGCAACACGTTGTAACTCTCCGGCCGATAGTTGAACTGGAAACATTTTTTCTTTGTTTTCTAAGTTGACTAATTTTAAGGTATTTCTTACTTCTTTTTTTATAAAAGAGATGGGACTATTTATGACTTGAAGACCGAGAGCAATATTTTCAAAAATATTTTTATCAGGTAAGATTCTAAAATCTTGAAAGACAACCCCTATTTTTCGACGAAGTTTTTCCAATTTGTTAAATTTTTTTTCAGAAAGGTCAAAATCATCAATTAAAATTGAACCTGAAGTTGGAATAATTTCTCGAATAAGCATTTTAAGAATGGTTGTTTTACCTGCCCCTGAGGGCCCCACTAAAAAAACGAACTCATTGTCTTCAATTTCAAAAGACAAATCCTCAAGAGCACTATTTCCTAGGGGAAATTTTTTTGTAACCTTATCGAAGGTGATCATAATGTTTCAACCAAACCGACATCCATAAGCCAACCTGCCTTTTGTCCTGTAAAAGTCTGTCCCCAAACGCGGACTTTTCTACCAATATAAGGCATTAAGTCAACAGTTGAAGAAGTAAGATAAACATTTTGAGAAAGTCCTCCGGGGCGTTCCAAATGAAAGTTTCCTTCGCCTTCAATGCCACCTTCTTTTAATATGCCTTCAGCCTTATCTTTGAAAGTTTTCTTATCAATAATGCCGGCAGATTTTTCTACCTTTTTATTTTTAGATGTTGAGGTTGAGTTTTTCAAACTGGATAAAACAAAGCCAAGAGCACCTCCAACAACTGCAATAATCATTAGAATAAAAATAAATTTAACAGGTGGGATATTCTTTCCGACATTATTTTTATTTGTACTAACTGTATTTGAATTAAATTTTTCCATATGTAATTAGCATAGCATTAGTTAAAAAAAAATACAAGAAGTGAAAATAGTCAAAAGTTTATAAAGCGATAGATTATTAAATTATGCATTTTTTTTGAGAACTTCTTCAATAAATGGAGATAATTCACCATCTAAAACTTCATCTACTTGAGTTTCTTCATAATTAGTACGTAAATCTTTAATTAATTTATATGGATGAAGGACATAGGATCTAATTTGACGTCCCCAAGAAGCAACCATTCCAGTTTTAAAACCCGAGATAGTTTGTTCTTTTTTTTCCTCTTCAATTTTCCAAAGTTTAGAGCGAAGAAGTTTAAGGGCATTTTCCCGGTTTTGCATTTGTTGTCTTTCTGTTTGGCAAGAGACAATAATTCCTGATGGTTTGTGAATTAAACGAACTGCGGTCGACACTTTATTAACATTTTGACCTCCTTTGCCACCTGAACGGTAGAATTGCCATTCAATATCTGCTTCATTAATTTCAATTTCCTTATCTTCTATAATAGGCATGACTTCAACTGAGGCAAAAGATGTTTGGCGTAGTTTATCGGCATTAAATGGTGATTGACGAACAAGACGATGAACACCTGCTTCACATTTTAAATATCCATATGAAAATTTTCCATAAGCGTTAAAAGTAATACTTTTAATTCCGGCTTCTTCACCATCAACTCTATCAATTTCTTCCCATTTCCAGTCTTTTTTTTCAATAAATCTTGTATACATTCTAAAAAGCATTGCAGACCAGTCCATTGCTTCTGTGCCTCCTTGGCCAGCTTGAAGAATTATTGTTGCATCACCTTTATCATAAGGACCAGAAAGAAAAAGACTAATTTCATATTTATTAATTAATTTTCCGGCTTCTTTTAAATCATTTTCTTCAAGTAGAAGTTGAGCCATTTCGATTTCGTCAATTTCAATTTTTAGTTGACTGATTTTTTTTAGAGTAATTGTGGCTTCTTTGTTATCTTGCCAAAAATTACCATCATAAGTTTTTTCTTCCAAAAGAATTAACTCATTTTTTCGTTCGGGTAAGTTAATTTTAGTTAAAATTGCAGTGAGTTTACTTTCTAATGTTTGTTTATCCATTTAGAGATATTATATCTGAAGAATTGTTTTATTTAAAGTCTTGACCGATTATGATAATAACGTCTGCGGTAGCGGTGGCTTCTAAAATTTCCATTTTTAAAGTGGAAGTGTAGTCTTTAAATTCTATTTTAAGTTGGGAATAAACATCACTAACTGTTTTTTTTGTTTGAATAATAGTATTTTTATATTCAAAATTATCAGCATTTCCAGTTAGAATTTCAAGATATCCTGCCTTTTTTAAAATATCTTTAATTTGCGATGCTTTTCCAGCAATCCCGCTACCGTTAAGCACTTTAATATTTAATTTTGCTTTGTCAAATGAGGGTGTTGGTGTTGGGGAAGGAGGAAGGGGAGAAGGGGTAATTTTTTTAACAGGAGTCGGACCTTGAGGAAGTTTTGGTAAATCAAATTTAATATTTAATTTTGAAAGTAAAATAAAGAGAAGAAACGAAGCGATAAATGAGAAAATAAAAATTAAATACTCTTTTTTTACTGGTTTTGGATAATTGGGACTTGAATGATTTGATTGGGATAATTTAGCCTTGGGCAGTCGTTTGATTAAGGAAAAGTTTTTGTTTTCGGTACAAAAAATAAATGTACCTAGACAAACATCATAGATTAATACTGGAAATACTTTGGTTGTAGATGTAGCAAATAATTTTAAATTGTTTTCATAAAAATTATTTATTATTTTTTTTAGAGGATTTGTCCAAAGACCAGTGTTTTTTGTAAATGTGTCTTGGCGAATTTTCTCTGATTGTTCACCTGATAAAATTAATCGATTAATTTTATTTCCGGTAGCAATTTCTGACGCTTTTTGTTTTAAACTTTTTTCAAGGAGAGTGGTTGTTTTTTCATTTATTTCAATTTTTTCTGATTTAAATAATCCAAATGAATCATAAAGAAAGGCAAAAAAATTATCTTTATCGTAGTGACCATAAAGGATTAATTCTTTTTTATCTTTTCGTAAAGTTTTTTCAAAAAGCTTGAAGTAAGAAATTGTTTCAGGAAGAATATTTATTATTTTAAGATCTAAAAGTTGGAGGACTTCTTGATATTGTTGGACAGTTTCTTGGGAAATAGAATAAAGATTGATTTCTTTATATGGGCCATTTTCATTGAAAAAATAATCAAAAAAACAATCGTCTAGATTAATTGATAATTGATTCATCATTTTGTCTTTTAAAAACGATGTGATCGCTGATGAAGTAATATCGGCCGGAAGTTCGATTCTAAGAAAACTAAAAGCTTCTTGAGGTAAAATCAAGATAACATCTTTTTCTTTAGTTGAGACAATTTCTTTAATTGCTGATGCTAAAATATCTGTATTAACAACTTTGCCATTTTTAACGATATCTAATTGAAATTTTTTTTCTGCAAATTCAATTTCAGATTGACCAAATAGAGGTTTTTTGAGAAAAAATGCTTTAATTTGATTATTTTTTAGATAAAGATAGACCATATATACAATATAAAATATTAAAGATTAAATAGCAAATATTAAATAGGGAATAGTTCTAAGTTATAAAGTTCTGAGTTATAAACTTAATAAAGTTGGAAAGCTAGAAGGCGACAATGAAAATGGTTAATGGCTAATGGTTATTATTTACTGGTTATTGAGATACGAAGCTTGATACTTGATGTTTGAAAATAGAGACGAAGAGATTAATAGATTTGAAGATTGAAACATTTAATTATTGAAAATTGATTTTAAATTTAAAATTTGAAATTGAAAATTAGAGTTATGTGCTACGTGTTATGTAGATTCTTTTATATAATAAGCTTGTTATGGATGATTCAATAGCAGAAATTAGAAGTAAAATTGACATTGTTAATTTTATCGGATCATATATTGCTTTGAAAAAAGCTGGGCATAATTTTAAAGGTTTATGTCCTTTTCATAATGAAAAAACTCCTTCGTTTGTTGTTTCTCCTGATAGGCAAATTTGGCATTGTTTTGGTTCTTGTCAGGATGGAGGAGATGCAATTAAATTTTTTATGAAAATGGAAAATATTGGATTTATTGAAGCATTAAAAGAATTAGCTCAGAAGTTTGGAGTTAAATTAAAGAAATTAGAAATAAATGATAAGTTAAGTCAAAAAAAAGAAAGAATTTTACAAATAAACTCTTTAGCTAAAGAGTTTTTTCAGTATATACTGCATAAATCTCAATATGGAAAAAGGGCACTTGATTATCTTGAATCAAGAGGTATAAAAGTTCCAATAATAAAAAAATTTGAATTAGGCTATGCGCCTTCATCTTGGGATTCAATTACTAAATTTTTAATTAGAAAAAATTTCTCTCAAGAAGAATTATTTGAGGCTGGCTTGTTAGTTAAAAGCGATAAAGGAAGATACTATGATCGCTTTCGAGGAAGATTAATTTTTCCAATAAAAGACGTGAGAGATAATGTGATTGGTTTTTCTGGTCGTTTGCTTGATAATCATGATAAATCAGCTAAATATATTAATACTCCTGAATCATTGATATATCATAAACGGGAATCATTATTTGGAATTCAATTAGCGAAAGAGGCAATAAAAAAAGAAGGCAACGTAATTTTAGTGGAAGGAGAATTCGATATGATTTCTCCATATGTTTACGGGGTTGAAAATATTGTGGCGATTAAAGGATCGGCTGTAACAAAAGAACAATTAGTACTTATTAAAAGATATACAAATAGAATAAATTTAGCTTTAGACGCAGATTCTGCTGGTGCCGAAGCAATGAAAAGGGGAATCGAAGAAGCAGAAAGCATGGAGTTTGATATAGGTATTATTATTTTCGAGGGAGGCAAGGATCCTGATGAAGCAGTAAGAAAAGATCCGACTAAATTTAAAAAATCAATTAGCCAGGCAATTTCAATTTATGATTTTATTATAAATTTTTATCAAAAAAAATATCCTGGAAATGATCCTTTTTCTAAAAAAAATATTGCCGAAGGTGTAACCCCATATATTTCAAGAACAAGAAATCCTGTAATTCGTTCTTATACGATTCGAAAATTGGCTGAAGCTTTAGGTGTGGATGAAAAAAGTATCGAGTCACTTTTAAAGAAACAGTATTGGGAAAAGAAAAAATCTTTTGGTTTTAATAAAATTATTGTAAAGAAATCTGAAATAGATCGTGAAATTATTCTTCAAAAATATTTATTAAGTTCAATTTTCCAAAATGAAAAACCATATTTAGAATTTGAAAAAGCTTTTGTGACTTTAGCAATTGATGATTTTTCAGTTGTGGCCTATCAAAAAATTATTGAGTATTTTATTAAATTTCAAAGTAGTGAAGTATTTAAAATTAATAAGTTTAGCGATTATTTACCAAACGAATTAAGGCCTGCACTTGATGAAATTTATCTTTTTGCCACCTTAGATACTGATCTAGGACAGGAAAATTTTGAGAAAATTATTGCAGAAATTAAAAAATTTTCTCTTAAAAAAAAGATTAAAGATATGGTTTCGGCGAATGGGGAAATGACTTTGGAAAAAGAAAATGAACTCTTAGTGATTAATAAAAAATTAAAAGAGCTGGAAAAAATGACCGGGAGGTTATAAAATATAGCATGATCAAGCATAAACTACCTAAATCCTTTAGAGATTTACTCACGCAAGGAGAAGAAGATAATTTTATTGTTCAAGATGATATTCTATTATTTTGTACTGAGCCAGAAAAGCATTTAGCGGAAATTGACGAATTTTTTGATCAAGCATTAAAAAAGGGAATTGATATTTTTGAAACTGTTTCGACTCGAGAAGAAGAAGAAATTGGTCGGTCGGCTGAAGAAGTTGAACGGGAACTTGAAAGATTAATCAGTGCTCGCCATGGTGAATCCCTTGACCCAATTAAAAAATATTTGCGAGAAATTGGGAAAACTCCCCTACTTAAATTCGAAGATGAAATTGATTTAGCAAAAAAATTCGAAAAAGGAAGTGATGTAGCGAAGGAAAAATTAATCAAGGCGAATTTAAGATTGGTTGTATCGATTGCTAAAAAATATCTTGGTCGAAGACTTTCTTTTCTTGATCTTATTCAGGAAGGGAATAAAGGGTTAATTCGGGGAGTTGAAAAATATGATTGGCGTCGCGGATATAAATTTTCTACTTATGCTACTTGGTGGATTAGGCAAGCAATCACTCGTGCAATTGCTGATCAGTCACGAACAATTAGAATTCCTGTACATATGGTGGATCATATAAATAAATTTTATAAAACTCAAAGAAGATTGACACAAAAACTTGGTCGCGAACCATTAACTAAAGAAGTTGCTAAAGAAATGCAAATGACAGTTGAAGAGATTGAGAATTTAATGAAGATTTCCCAACAGCCAAAATCTCTTTCAACTCCAGTTGGAGATGATAAAGAAGCGACGCTTGAGCAATTTGTGAGTGATCAAAATCAAATGACTCTTTATGATAAAGTTTCAAGAGAACTTTTGAAAGATGCTTTAAGTAAGGTTCTTGAAACTCTTTCTCCAAGAGAGCGAAAAGTTTTAGTAATGAGATTTGGCTTAGATGATGGCAAACCAAAAACTTTAGAAGAAGTTGGGAAAGAATTTAAAGTGACTCGTGAACGTATTCGTCAGATCGAAGCAAAGGCAATTCGAAAATTAAAGCACCCAACCCGCGCCCGAAAACTCAAAGATTTTCTTGAATAATTCTTTGGGACTATAATCCTCATGGTATTCATATAAGATTAGATTGTTGTAATAACCCGTTTACTCCAAAATGCGGACTATAGTCCATAGACAGCACGCTTAAGATCTATTATCGTAAGCGCATGAGGGGAAACTTTTTATATAAAAAATTAGGCGAAAAAATTATTACGAAAAGAAAAATACAAAGGATTTCGCAAGATAGATTAGCGTTATTATCTGATATTGACCGGACATATATGGCCAGAATTGAAAAAGGGTTAGCCAATCCAACTTTAAAAGTACTACATAAAATAGCACAGAATTTAAAAACGAAAATTTCGAATTTGTTAAAAGGTGTATAGTATATGTATTAATTTAGTATTATTATTGATATTCAACATCAATTGATTTATATTTTTACTATTAATATATTTAAAAATATAAAAAATATGGTCGTAAATCTAGATGATGATAGGCAAAATAAAATTAGTTTTAAAAATATTTTAATTATTTCTTTAATTTTTTTAACTGCGCTAGGTGTTGTAGTTGGGACTCAATTTTTACCAAAAAAAACTACTTATAAAAGTAAAGCTTCAGAAATAAGCGTAAATCAGAATTCTATTGTCGATTGGGGTAATGCTGGTTATTTTTATGGGGGAGGTTATGTAAAAACGAATAATTCATATAATATTGGTAAATTTTCGAGTTTAACTATCGAAGCCTGGGTTTATTTAATAGAGAAACCTGGGACTATTACATATCCAATTATTTATAAAGAAGTTAAACCTCAAAGTGGGTGCGTATTTTCATATCTTTTTAGTATTGAGAATAGTAAAAAATTAAAATTTACATATTCGGTTCCTTTTCAAAATAGATGGGCTCCAACAGAAATTGTCTCAAATTCAATAATTAATCCTAAACAATGGACACATGTTGCCGTTGTATATGATAATTCTCCATATAATGGAATTGGTAGTTACTTAGATCATCAAAATATTAAGTTATATATTAATGGTAAACTTGATAATTATCAGCCTGAGAAAGTTGAAATAGGAGGAGGAAGTACAAATTCAACGTGTTATAGTTCAAATGTTATTGTTGGTAGAACCGCTTCAAATACCTTCTCTTTTAGTGGTCAACTTGATGAAGTTCGTATTTCTAATGTGCGTCGTTATAGTGGTCAACAAGTGTTTTTAAGTACTTCTCCATTTATTTTCGACGGAAACACACTTTTATTATTGCATTTTAATCAAGCAAATGGGAACCCAGTTGTTGAAAGTATTTTGCCGAATATTTCAGCTACTAATTATGGTATAACCTATGTTAATCACATTGTTGTTCCAACTCCTGAGCCGACACGAGTATTAGATCGAGGGAATGTAGGTGGCCCCGTATCTTCTCCGACAGGGACACAATAGGAATATAAATAATTTTCTCTTGAATAATATTTAAAAAAATATTAGAGTAAGGTACATGAGAAATGAATCTATTGCTACTCAGAAAGCGCTTAATTTATGGGCAGTTATTCTAATTATTTGGAGTTTTTATCGATTGAAATTTCAATTACCAGAATGGTTTGATGAATTTATCGCTAAGCCACTAGTTTTTGTTTTGCCTATTTATTTTTATATAAAAAAAGTTGAAAAAGGGAATTTTTTTAAAAATCTTGATTTTTATATATTTAGACCCTTTTCAAATTATTTAATAGGTGTTTTGATAGGGTTGGTCTTTTTTGCGACGGCAATATTTGGTAATTTCATAAAATTTAATAAATTTATTTTTTTGCCGGGGAAAGTCATTACTGCCCAATCGATAATAGTAATCTTTGCAATTGCATTTGCAACCAGTATTTCTGAAGAAATTCTTTCGCGGGGATTTATTTTAAAAAGACTTTATCATGAGTCTAGAAATCTTTTAACTTCATCTTTCTTTGCTAGTTTTCTTTTTTTCTTTCTTCATGTGCCAATAATTTTTACTAATAATAAACTAACAGGAAATTTAATTATTTTTATAATGGTAACTGATTTACTTTTGAGCTTAGTGAATTCTTTTTTATTTATTTCCAAGAAAAATTTAGTGGTCCCGATTTTAGTTCATGCGTTTTATAATCTAACAATTTATTTATTTGCTTTTTAATTTTGTTCGTAAATCCAAAACATTTCTTCGGTTCCAATCTTTATTTTTTTTAGTTGATCTTTATTTAGATTTTGATTATTAAAATCTTCTGGATAGCCAATGCTAACAGTTTTTTTATTTTGAGGGTTATATTGAAAATTAAAATTAAACTTATCAAATTTTACTATTTGACCAAAACCAAATTCGTCAGGAGCTGAAAGAAAAGCCTGTTTTTGATAAGAGGAAGGATTGACTGGTAGATAAAATAATAGAAAAATATAGGGTTGACTATTTTTTCGAGTTATGTAGAAATGATCAAAATTAGCATAATTGTTTTTAATATAATTAGCCATTTCTTTGTTTCCGCAATTCCATGATCGTATTGTCTGACTACGTTTGGGATAGTGATTAAAATAAAAATTCCAAGAATAGAAATTAAAAATTAAATAGGTAATTAAAAATAAAATTAAGATAATTTTAGATATTGTTTTATTTAGTTGACCATTAATTAAATAAAAAAAACCATAAGCAGAGATAAGATTTAAGAAAATAATTAAAGGGAGACAGCGTGTAATTGAATTACCAGCCCAAGCTAATGAACTAGGAAGAGGGGAAACTAATAGACATAAAATCAAAATATAACGATCTTTTTCTTTATTTTTAAAAAGATAGTAAAGGCCAACAAATATAAAAAGATATTCAATTAGGGTAATTGGCGATATGCCTTCATAGTTAAAACGCTTATTTTCATCACCTTTAATGACTAAAAATTCAGGAGAGTAATAAGATAGGTGGTTGAAGATAAGATTTTTTAGGCCAACGGTTGCTTTATTATAAATTAGGCGAGTTCCTCCCTCACTTCTTAGTTCGGCTGTTTGAAGTCCTAGACCGATATTATTAAAAAAAAGGAGGTTTTTTACTCGGGCAGGATTAATAATAAAATCTGGAATTGATAGTATCCCAAGAAAAATTAAGAAAATAAAAAGAAATTTTAAGTTTAATTTTTTTCTTAACATAAAGTAGATTGTTATGACAAAAAATATTATTAACCATAAACGACTGAATTGATAGCCAAAGGAAAGAGGGATAAGCGAGATTAGAAATAGAGCTTTGTATAAATTATGAGATCTGCTGAGGCTTTTAAGAAGTAACCATAGAGAAAGGGTAATAAAAAAAGTTGTTAGATATGCTTCATGAGCTTGGCGACCAATTGCTTGTATGGCTGGAGTTAGGCTAAATAAAAAAGCTGCTAAATAGCCAATATTATTTTTTCCGAATAATTGTTTAGAAAGAAGAAAAATAATGATTGGAAATAAAAAGGCAATGGTTGAATTAAGGGCTTTTGTACTAACTTCATTTAAACCACCGATTACAATAAATGGAATAGAAAGATAAGAATAAAGTGGCATTTTATAATCGCCAAATGATTTAAGTCTCAAGGGAAGTAAAGTGCCATATTCATCTCTGCCAGTTTTTAGAATTGAATAAGCATTATAACCAAAGGAGGCTTCATCAGTATTAAAACATGGAGGAGAGGAATTTTTTTTATAAAGATTAATAAAAAGAGAAAGACAGCAAATAAAAAATAAAATTATAAATGTTTTTTTATTCATAAAAATTTATTAAATATTTCTAAGTCTGATAATTTTATATTATTGTTTAATTTTTTTATTTGTGGAAGTTTGAATAAAGCTTGAAAAAAACCACTAATAAATGGTAGTCCACCCTTTAATACTGCAGGTACTAGATAAATAACATGTTCTTTGATTAAGTTATTTGTATTAATATTTTTCCAAATAAACAAAAGTTGATTTCTAAAAGCAATTGATTTTATTCTTGAATTAGAAAAATATTTTCCAATGGTGCTTTCATGATGATGGATTACTTTAATCTCTGGATTAAAGATATTTTCATAGCCTGTCTTCCAAGCACGATATGAGAGATCAATGTCTTCCCAATAAAAAGGAGAATATATTGGATCAAAACCACCAAGAATTTTAAACTTCTTTTTATCAATGATGCAACTACCACCTTCGGCCCAGCCATTGATTCCTTGATTAAGATTATTAACAGATGAATGTTGGAAAAATCCCTTTTGCCAATAAATTTTATTTTTTCCAACAATTGTGCCATTTTTTTCTGTTTGAGCAAATGATACAGAAAACATGTTTTCATTGTTTTCGAAATGGTTAATAGCTAATTGATAATTGTCGTTGGATAGTTGGACATCATTGTTTAAAAACATCAAATAGTTTCCTCGTGCTTTTTTCGCCCCTATGTTTATACTCTGTCCGAAACCTAGATTTTTTTTATTTTCAAAAAGAATTATTTTTTTAAATTTTTTTATGTCTTTTTTTAAACTTTCAGTGGGATCATCATTAACAATGATAATTTCACAGTCTTGAAGATAGGGCAAGTTATGATTAAGATTGTCAATTAAAAGCTGTTTGTTTTTAAAAGTGGGAATAATTACTGAAATCATAATATTTTAAGTATTCTATTTCTAAATATTTTATAGCTGAAATTATCTTTTATAAATTGAATTCCATTTGTTCTAATTTTATTTTGAAGAGTTTTATCATTGACGATTTTTAACATTTTTTCAGTTAGTTCCTTTTCATTGTTAAAAAGAAATCCATTTTTGCCATCATTGATTAATTCTTTAGGACCACCGGCGGCATAACAAAATGGAATTATTCTATGACTCATGGCTTCAAGTGGTGTAATCCCCAGATGTTCTACTAATTCAGGACTTTTTTCCTCGTTAATTCCAAATCCAGTAAAGTGCCAAAAGAAAGTCGAAATTTCATAAAGTTTGTAAAGCTCAGAGTGTGAAGTGTTTGGTTTAAATATAATAGATGGATTGTTACCGGCGAGTTTGATTAGTTCATTGTAATATTTTTGATCTTCTTTTTTTAAGCCACCGACTAGGATAAGTTTATAGTCTTTAAATTTTGGCGTTTGTTGAAGATTATTAAAAAATTTAATTGCTAAATCTTGCCTTTTTGTATGGAGGTGTTTGAAAAATCGACCGACAGTTAAAATAACTTTGTCCTGAGCGGAGCCAAAGGATTTTATAATTTGCGGTGTATCTATATATGGATAAATAACCTCTGATTTTATATTCCATTTTTGAAGATGTGCTTGAGTAAATTTTGAATGACTAATAAATGAATAGTTCCATGTTTTTAGGCGGTTGATAAAATTCATGTTATAAAGACTTTTTTGAGGAACCATGGCATAAATAAAGTTTTTTTTTGCCCCTGAGAAAAAATAACTTCCGTTAGTGATATAAAAGAATAAGTCAAAAGTTTTTAAAGTCGAAAGCGAAAAAGATTTATTTTTAAAAATATTTGGTAAAAATTTTAACTGATTAAAGTTTAGAGAGAGGCGATTTTTTATTTCTACTGATAAATTTTTGTCCCAAAAAATTGTTATTTCATAACCTTCGTCATTTAAAACTTTAAGAATTGAAAGGATGTATTTTTCACCCCCACCGAGAGTGTTTAAATATGGATCAAAGAGAGCGACTTTTTTTATTTCTTTTTTCATATAAAAATATATAGGTGATTGTTTTGGAAAATGCTTGATATATGCTTTCAATTATACCAAGTGTGCCATCTAATAAGCCAAATTTAGCAAAAAGTCTTCGCCAAAGTTCGCCAAAAAATTTTCTAAAAAAAGTAGGGGTATTCACAGTTTTATTTGCTTTGAAAAGTAAATTTGATTCTTTATCTTCAAAAATAGCCGTTCGATTTACAATTTCAGTAAAATCATTTTGAGAATAGTGAAGTAGAGGATTAACCAGTTTTCCCATTTGTCCCTTAATGATCGGTATGGAGTGAATGTGGGTTGGCCAGTTAATAAAATATTTTTTATTAATAAGACGAGTTTGGTAATTTGGCCACCAGCCACCAAATTTTAACCATTTTTTTCCTAAAATTATTTCTTTTCGGGGTATTTTATAATACGTGTATCTATCTGATTTTAACTGATTTGAACTGATTATAACTGATTGAACTTCCTTAGCTAACTGTTTAGTTATTCTTTCATCTGCATCAAGTAAAAAAACCCAATCAGTCGTTGCTTGTTTTATCCCAAATTCCCTAGCCGTTTCGACAATACCAGAATTTTCAAAATTAATAATTTTTACATTTAATTTTAATAGGGTATTTTTTATGTCTTGTCTCGTTTCATTGCCAATAATTAATATATTATTTGATAATAGCTGAGCTGACTTTACGCAGTCAATAATCTTGTTAAAATCATGGGAATGGATTATTATTGTTATATTTTGCATGATATATTATCATATCAAATATGAACCTTAAGTTAAATAAAAGTATTAAGTATTTAATTTTTTTTGTCACTGTTGGTCTAGTTTTACGTTTGTTATATTTTCACGATCTTACATTTGGTTATGATCAAGCGAGAGATGCATTAGAGTCAATAAGTATTATTAAAAATTTTGATATAAAAATTATCGGTCCGACCACAGATATTCGAGGATTATTTCATTCGCCACTTTTTTGGTATATTATTTCTCCTTTTTATTATTTTTCAGGTGGTAATCCGGAAATTGCAAGAATTCCCATGATTTTAATAAGTTTAGCAAATATTGTTTTTATTTATTTTTTTGCCAAAAAATTATTCAAAGATGAAAAAATAGCATTATTATCTTCCTTTTTTATGGCGATTTCTTTTGAGGCAGTCCAATATGCTCGCTGGCTTTCCAATCCACCCCCGGCCCTTTTAACAATAGGGATATTTTTTTATGGATTATGGTTAGTTGTTGAGAAAAAGAAGATTGGATTACCATTAATGGTACTGTCTTGGGGATTTTCCGTAGCCTTCCAGTTTTTTCTTGCTTACCAAATTATATTTATTTTTTTTGGCTTTGGTTATTTATTAATTACTTCAAGAAAAACATTAATTGATTCAGTTAAAAAGTATTATTGGCTATATTTAGCTACCTTTATTCCTTTATCTTTTTACATTTTAGCGCAGATTAAATTTAAGTTTATTGGTTTAATGTCTCTTTTAAGTCATTTAACAAAAAATCAAGGTTCATCTAATTCAATTTTTTCTTACTTAATTGCTTTTAGTAATAGTTTGATAGAAGACGCTGCTACCAATTTCACTTTCTATAATTTCAGTATTGCAAGGTGGTTTTTGATTATTTTTTCATTAGCGATAATTTATTTAATCCTGAAAAAAAAACAATTAAAGATAATGATTTTTTTATTGGTTTGGTTTATTTCACCACTAATAATCTATCCGATTGGTAACAATGACTCATATTTTTTAAATATCGGAATACTTTATCCTTTAATAATGCTTACAATTTTTGTTTTTTTAGAATTAGGTAAATTTGTTTCTCTAAAACATATTCAAAATTTATTTTTAGTAATTTTTATTGGGTTAGTGATAAGCTCTAATCTCTTTTTAATAATTACTAACAATAAGGGCGGTGAATTTCTTTTCTCTGTTCAATATAAACAAAATTTAAATGATGAAAAAAAGATTGTTGATTATGTATATAAGTCAAGTAAAGGAAAAATATTTGCTTTTAATACACTAACTAATCCCTTATATATCAATACAACTTGGGCATATGTCTTTGATTGGTATGGTAAGAATAAATATGGTTTTTTGCCAGTTTGGTGGGGCGCTTATTTGGACGACTTTGGAAAAGAGATTAAATTCACTCAAGAATCAAAACTTAATGTTGGTGATAAAATATTTTTAATTATTGAACCCCTTGTTTTTCATGAAGATTATAAACAAGCATATATAAGATTTGAAAATAAAAGATCTAAATTAGTTAAGAGAATGCAATTTGGGACTCACTATATTGAGGAAAGACAGATTATTAAACTTAAAGGTTTTTCAAGAGATGAAATTTCAAAATTACTTCAAGTTGAATAAAAGTTAGATTAGCGAAGTTCTGGAGGAATGAATATTCCCATTTCACCAGATTTTAATTGACAGGATTGATCTGCGGGAATTTTAATTTGAATTAATGGGTCGCTCCAATTATTGGTTTGTTTTATACCATAGTATTCAATCAAATATTTAAATCCAGTATCCCTTCCTAGAGGAACAGTATAAGAAATGTTAAATTTTTTATTTTTAATTAAAGGAATTAAATTCTTAATTAATTTATCTCTGTAAATTAGACTTAGATTATCAGATTTAAAGTTTTCTTTGAGTTTATTAAGATTAATCATCATCATTATTATTAAGAAAAGATACAAGAAATATGATTTTTTTAAAGTTTGAAAAAAATTTATAATAATAATGTACATAAAAGGATATAAAAAAATAAAATAATATTCTGATGGGCGTTGTCCATATTTGGCAAATCCAAATGGAAAAATGAGCCACAAAAATAAAACAGAAATATAAAAATTTCTAAGAAATTTTTGTGTTCTTTTTATAAGAATAACCAATATAGTAATTGCTAACAAATAAAATAAAAAAGTAGTTGTTTGAGATTTAAAATATATGATTGGTTCTAAAAAGTTAGTAAAAACGGGAATCCAAGAAAAGATATTGTTTGAAGTATTTCTTGAAGCTTCAGTAAAGAAATTAATAAATAGATTAATATTAAGAAAGTTATGTCTTAAGTCAAAAACTAAAAGAGGAAAAAAAGTAAAAATAAAAGACGCAATCAATAAAATTAATTTTTTCAGTGTTAATAATTTTCGGCTAATAATCAAAAAGAATGTACTAAAAAATAAAATAAAGATAAATTGAAAATGCATATTTATTCCAACTCCCAGCAGTAAACCAAAAAAAATATAATATAAATCATGTTTGTCAACGCTGATTTTTTTCATCAGCCAGAAAGTGGTCATGATTAAAAGAGGAATAAAAATGGGGTTCCATGAAGTCACATCATAATGAGCCATCATGGGATTTATTGACCAGAAAAGCAGAAAAAAGACAGCATGGTTAAAATCAAAAATTTTTTTTAGTAAATCTAAACTTATGAAAAAGAAAAACATATTATATGTTAGAAGAAAAAAAAGGTATGCCCAGGGGTGGAGTTTGCTTAGAAGAAAAAATGGTACAAGTATATAGGTGTAATAAGGTGCTAGAAAAAATCCTTTATCACCAACTACACGAGGTCCAAGAAGAATAGGCTTATAATTTTGTATTAGTTGTTTAATTTGATATGCTGGCTGTTCTTGATCCCAGCCAAAACTAACTCTATGTTCAATATTATAAAAACGAAAAAAATAAAAAACTGCAAAAACAATAATTGCTATTAAAATTTGCTTTTTCACAAGTAGTATTTATAATTTGGTTATGGCTAATAAAAAATTTTATCTTCCTATATTTATCTTAGCAGTTATTCTACCATTTATTTTTAATTTAAAGTTAATTATTGAAGGAGCAATGCCATTTTGGTATGATCCCGCCCGCGATCTTCTTATGGCTTGGGATAATCTGAGAAAGCCAACCTTAATTGGTCCGCCTTCTGGAATTCCAGGAATATTTTATGGGCCACAATGGATTTGGATTTTAAGTATCGGTATGTTTTTTAGCAAAGATCCGCGTTTTATCGTCTTTTTAACTCACTTTCTTCCATATTTTATAATAATGCCAATTATTTTTTATGTCTTATCTAAAGATCTTTTTAATAAAACTGGATCAATTATATTGTGGTTATTTTTTATTTTTTCTTTTAGTGGTTACACAACCCAAATATGGAGTCCTAATCTGGCGCCATTAATGTTTTTTATTATTCTTTTTTTATTTCATAAAACTAATTTTATTTTAGAAAAGAAAAGTTTATTTAATTTTTTTTTATTGGGTTTAGTTCAGGGTCTTTTATTAAACCTTCATATTTCTTTTGGAGTCGGAATAATGGTTTCTTGGTTTTTTTATTTTGTTGTTATTTTCTTTTTTATTTTTGTTAGTAAAAAGAAAGCATTAATGTCAAATTTAGCTAATTGGTTTATAAATTGTTTTGCATTTGGTATTGGTTTTATTTCAATTCTTTTACCTTTTTTTCTTTTTGAGTTACGTCATGGATTTATGCAGATTAATAGTTTATTTTTTACTTTAAACCAAGGTTTTATACATAATAAAGCAGTTGTTGGTCAGATTGGATTGACGAAGATACAGATTCTTAATACTTTTTTTAATCGGTATACAGATTTATTATCCATTAATAATAAGCTATCGATTATTATTGTTTTTTTAATTATTGGTTTGGTTTTAATGTATATAAAAAAAGGGAAGATAAAATCATCGGAAAGTAAAATCATAGTATTTCTATTTTTTAATACTTTTGTAATATTATTTACTTATTTAACGGCTAAAAATCCCGTATGGAGTTATCATTTTATTGCAGTGGAAATAATGTTTATTTTTTTAACTGGGATTTTAATTAAGAAATATAGTTTAGTTAAATACATTTTGACTTTATGGGTTTTAATACTATTAGTAATTAATATTTATCGATTTGGATTAAGCTTTAATCACAAACAAAATTATCCAGAATTGATGGAGAAGAGAGCCACAGTAGAGAGAATTTATCAAGATGCAGGAGGTGAAAAGTTTGGTTTTTTTGGAAAAAATGCTGCTATCTATACTTTTGACTATGATTATATATTTAGGTGGATGGGAGTGAAGCTTGATAGTAATGCAAGCATAATCTATTTAATTATTCCAAAAGATCTTATAAGTGATAAGGTTGGATTTACTGAAAATCGTACACCTGAAATGAAATATAAAACGATGACTGAATGGACAAGTCAAAATGGCACTTTGATTATCAAAAGAAGATTAAAGAAATAATTTTATAGGTTTTAATTCATTGGTAAACTGGGATAAGGCATGGCATGGTTCAATTGTTTAGAGAAATCAAATTATGTCAATAATTATTGTGATTTACTCATTGATTCTTGGATGTCTTTCTTTATATTCTTATGCCCTAATTGATCCAAATATTACTTTTTTTAATCATCCTTCATGGAGTTGGTTTTTAGAAAGAGTATTGCAACTTGGGTATCATCAGCGTCAGCTTTCTTGGCAGATATATTTCGTTTTAGTTTGTTTGCTTTTTATTTTTTCACATTTTTTTGTTAATAATTTTAAAAAAGTTAACTCATTAAAGCTCGCCTTATTAATTTCTACCATTTTATTGTTATCTTATCCTTTTTTGTCCCATGATTTTTTAAAGTATATGTTTGATGGAAAAATTTTTACTTTTTATCATAAAAATCCTTATATAACAGCACCAATAAATCTTTCCTATGATCCTTGGTTAAGGTTTTTGCATTGGATTGAGCAACCTTTTCGATATGGTCCAATATTTTTATTAATTATCATTATTCCATCTTTTCTATCTATTGGTAAGTTTTTATTAAGTTTTATTTTTTTTAAAATTACATTTACTCTATTCTATTTATTGGCTGTTTTTTATTTGAATAAGTTAAATAGACGTTGGGCTATAATATTTGCGACTCATCCATTAATATTAGTTGATGGTTTAATCAATAGTCATAATGATTTAATTGGTGTTTCTTTGCTTATTATTGGAATTTATTTACTTATAAAAATAGGAAAAAAAAATGTCATTCCTGCGAAGGTAGGGATCCAGGCTTGGGGAAGGTTTTTTATTTTTCTATCCATAGGAATCAAATATCTAACCCTACCAACACTTTTTTTATCTTCAAATAAAAAATCAATTATCAATAAATTAATTTTTATAGCATTGTTATTATTACCATTTTCATTACTCACAAAAGTAGCGGGGGAATTTTTTAATGCTGAAATTCATACATGGTATTTCATTGTGATATTAGGCTTTTTACCTTTTTATGAGGAAATTATTTTAAAATTAAATATTTTATTTTTTGGTTTACTTATGTGTTATTATCCGTTTATTCGCTTTGGCAGTTGGACTAAATTTGCAGATTTCTCAGTGAAACATTTAATAATCATTGTTTTTGCCTTAATTAATTTATTTCTTTTTTTAATAATTAAAAAATGGAAAAAACGACTCAGAAGATTTCACGTAAAGTAAATGTAGATATAATCAGAGTATTAGCTATGCTTATGGTCATATATCTGCATACAGTTTATAGCTTTACTATGAGGTCGGATTTTTTTGCAACAAAATCCTGGTTTATTTTTGAACCTTTTGCGGCACTTTCTAAGGCAAGTATTACATTATTTTTTATGATAAGTGGGTTTTTACTTACTAATAAAAACCGTACAGTTAAAGAAAACTGGCAAATAACCTTAAATAGAATCATTATTCCATTAATTTTTTTTACAATTTTTGATTTATTATTCCAGGTTTATAAATATAAATTATCACTCGTTAGTGTATGGAGTCAATTTTTTGCAAGTTTACCTAAATACCCTAATAATTGGCTATGGTTTTTAATGGTTTTATTATTCATATATCTTCTTAATCCTATTTGGCAAGTTATATTTTCTCGTGAGAGAAATCCAGAAATCGCCATTTACTTAACTAAACTTTTTTTTATATTTACTTTAATAACTGTTTCAATAAAATTTGTGAGTAGTAACTTAACTTTTTTTAATAGTTTCACATCGTGGTTAGGGTATTTTTTTTTATTTATATGGTGCTTTAGTTAGAAATAAATGGATTGATATTAATCATAAAAAAATTAATTTTACTTTAATATTGATTGGTTTATCGGTTGAGATGATTGGTGATTATTATGCTCTGTATGTAAAAGCGCATTCGCTCAAATTTAATATGGCAGGATATTTTACTGATTATCTAAGCTTACCAATAATTTTATTAGCAATTGGGATATTTAATTTTTTTATAATGGAGGGTAATGAAAAATTATTTGAAAATTTCTTTAAAGGAAAAATTTTAAGAATTCTTCAAGTTTTAGCCAATTCTTCATATGGGATTTATTTGATTCACCCATTTATTGTTAGTATTATTTCTGAAGTGTTAGGTGTGAGCATTGATAGTTTGCGCATAAATGTTTATTTATATAACTTAACATTTTTTACTATTGTTTTAGTAATAAGCATTCTCATTACTTCTGCGATCATTAAAATTCCAAAAATTAGAATAATAATAGGAGGCTAGTAAACCTTT
Organism: uncultured Gammaproteobacteria bacterium; assembly: GCA_964476545.1. Lineage (GTDB taxonomy): Bacteria > Patescibacteriota > Microgenomatia > UBA1406 > GWC2-37-13 > CAYZAZ01. The sequence continues at coordinate 3,362 of CAYZAZ010000004.1, read as the reverse complement.
ATCGCTTTCTTTTAATTATTCCTAAACGGAGAAAATCTTTTTTAAATAGTTAAATAATAAATATAATTTGGTTTTTAAGGGGGCGTATTTTAAACCAAATTTAATCCTATTTTTTTCCTGGTATTCTTGATGGAGTTTTGACCCAGATCCTCCGGTAGATTGGGCGTTTTTATGCCAGATAATAATTGAGGGATCATAATAAAGATTTACTCCTTGTTTTTTGGCTCTTTCGCAATAATCTGCATCTTCATAGTAGAGAAAGTAATCTTCATTCCAATATCCGACTTTATCAATTATTGATTTATTAAAAATCATTAAACAGCCAGTAATAAAATCCGTTGATTCAAATTTATTAAATTGGCCGTGATCAATTTCATCAACTCCACGGTGTTTGATATAAACATTATTCCAATCAATATCGCCACCGGCATACCAAAAGATTTTTCCTAATTCGTCTTTTTTATATTTAGATTTGTGATATTCGTATCCTGGAGCGTAATAGATTTTGCCGCTAATAATGATTAATGCCTGCCCGCCAATTGCCTGAGCCGTAGGCGATGGCAGGCGGGGATAATGGTTAATGGATAAAAGGGCTGATGAAATAAAATTATTATCAACTATTGTATCGCTGTTCATCACGCAAAATTTATCATAACCGAGTTTTATCGCTTGTTGAATGCCAAGATTCACTCCGTGTGCATAGCCCTTATTTGGAAGCTGGAAAACGGAAAAGGGAAGATTGATAGAATTGATTGGTTTTTTAGAGTCAGATAGGTCTGAAATAAAAATATGTAAATTTTTATTTGTTTGATTATTAAAAGACGAAAAAAAATCTTTTAATACTTCATAATTTTGATATACTACTGTAATAATGGCTAATTTATCTATATTGGGCGAATCCGAAATATGAGGCATATATTCGATTATATCAGAAAGAACAAATTCCTTCTTTTTTTAATAATTCCTGCGTTTATTTTTTTTATGATAACGATATGGCCAAGTGGGAGCCATTATTGTTATCAGGATAAATGCGGAATATTTTTTTGGGGGGCAAACAGTCATGATGCTGTGTGGCACTTAGCTCTCGTGGCCGTTTCTTTTAATAAATGGCCTTTTATTATGCCGGTATTCTCTGGAGTTAATTTAAATGGATATAATTTTTTAATTGATTTAATTATTTATTTTTTAAATATAATTAAGATTCCAATGGTATTTTCTTACTTTAAATTAATTCCTTTTATCTGGTTTTTTGTTTTTACTGGGTTACTTATTACTCTTGGAAAAAAATTAAAAGATTCCTTTTGGTATATTTTTTGGATATTATTTTTTGCTTATTTTGGAAGTTCTTTTGCGTATATTTTTACTTTATATCATCAAAAAACAATCTGGAGTTCTGCTAGTCTGCTAGCAATGCAATCAGGTCAAAATTTAACCAATATACCATTTTCTTTATCACTTATATTTTTATTGATTATTATGATTTTAATTAAAAAAGATAGGCCTTCATTGAAAACAGCTTTCATTTTTGGAATATTGATATTTATTAATTTTGGATTAAAGTTTTATGGTGGAGTTGTGAGTTTATTTATGGTGGGAGTTTATTTTTTATTTAAGAGGGATTTATCCTTATTAATAAGAAGTTATTTGATTATTGGAATTTTTGTTATTGGGGCAATGATTATTTTTTTTAATCCATTAAATTCTCTTAAAGCTGGTTCTGCATTTATTTTTTCCCCTTTTGCTACGATGCATTCAATGATTGAAGAACCAATATATTTTTATTTAAAAGATATGGTGAATGCCCGTTATTATCTTTATGAAAATGCTAGTTTATTTACAAGTCCAAGGTTACTTTTTATTGAAATTTTTTCTTCGTTAATTTTTCTTATATTTAGTACTGGACTTAGAATATTTGGCCTTTTTTTAATTATATGGAAAATCATTAAAAGAAAAATAAATTTACTTGATGGTTTAATTATTCTATCAATGGTGCTTTGTTATTTATTCTTAATTTTATTTATTCAAAGAGGGATGTGGTGGAATATAGTACAATTTTATTATTTCTTCTTATTTTTGCTAAATTTTTTTACTGCAGAATTTTTTTATAATCTTACAAAAGAAAATAAAATTATTTCTAATACAATTATTGTTTTAGTTGTAATTATTTTAACCTTACCAGGAAATCTTGATATTTTAAAAAATTTTGCTGTTTTTCCATCACATACTTACGTATCTGATTTTGAGCTAAAAGCGCTTGCAATTTTAAAACAAAGACCAAGGGGAATAGTTTATATTTCGCTTTTCAAAAAAATGGATTTTAAAGAATCATCACCAATCCCACTATATTTGATTGATTCATCTTATGTTTCTGCTTATACGGAGAAACCTATTTTTTTTGCTGATTTTGATCAACTAGATATTATGAATATTGATTATAAATCAAGGTTGGAAAGAATAAGGGCAAAGGATTGCTCAATTTTAAATGGAATTAAATATATTTATGAGATTGAAGATAGAAAAGACGAATTAATAAATAAATGTATTAGTGGCCAGAATATTTTTAAGAAAATTTATGAAAATAAAAAAATAAAGGTATATGAAAGAAAAAAATAAGATTAAAAATATGCATTTTTTTGTATTGATTTTTTTCCTTATTCTTTTATTTTTTCTATCAGTTTTTAAAATCAATTTTTTTCAGGATGACTATTTTTTCTTAAAAATTAGTAGGGTTAATAGTATCATTGATTTTTTTAAATTTTATTCACCAATTCGCGAATATTCATACAAACCTTTAGCAACAGAAACTTTTTACTTTATTCTTCATGTGTTCAAAGAAAATATATTTATTGGAAAAAGCATTGTTTTTATTACTTTCTTTATAGGCTTAATCTTTTTTTATAAAATAGTTCTTAATTTAACTAAAAAGGAATTATTAGCAAGATTGACTATTTTAATTTATGGTCTAAGTTTTATTCATGTTTTCCAGCTTTATTGGTTTGCAACTTTTCAAGAAGTAGCGGTTTTTTGTTTTTTAAGTATTTCTTTTTACTCATTTCTTAAAAATAAGAGTATATTAAGTGGCTTATTTTTTATATTTGCTCTTTTTTGTAAAGAAACTGCAATTTTATATATTTTATTTTTAGGATTATTTGTATTTGTTTTTGATAAAAATAAGTTAAAAAAAATAGCAGTTCACGTGGTGATAAGTTTTATTTTCTTGTTACTTTATAGATATAGTTTAACTTTTGTTACTTCCTTAGATAATTATAAAATAGTTTGGAACCCAAAATTATTAATAAATAATAGTGTTTGGTATTTTTTGTGGGGGATTGGTTTCCCAAATTTTTTACCTGATTATTTTA
>CAYZAZ010000003.1:23101-40854 GCA_964476545.1 uncultured Gammaproteobacteria bacterium | reverse complement strand
CAAGTGATGGAAAATTTGCAAGCTGTCCTTGATAGATCCGGTTCTCATTTAAATCAAGTTGTAAAAACCACAGTATTTATAAAAAATATGGCTGATTATTCAATTTTTAATCAGATATATGGTGAATATTTTAAAAATCATAAGCCGGCACGAGCGACGGTTGAGGTTTCGAATTTACCAAAAGGAGCATTAGTAGAAATTGAAATAATTGCAGTTTTAAAAGTTTAAATTTAAAAATGGCAAAGATAAATTTTGGAGGAGTTATAGAAAATGTAGTGACCCGTAAGGAGTTTACCTTAAAAAAAGCCCGGGAAGTCTTAAAAAATGAAACGATTGCTGTTCTTGGCTATGGTGTGCAAGGTCCGGCTCAAGCGCTTAATTTGCGTGATAATGGGCTGAATGTAATTGTTGGTCAACGGAGACCATCTAAGTCTTGGGATAAGGCAGTAAAAGATGGCTGGAAACCAGGAAAAAATTTATTTGAAATAGATGAAGCGGCTAAAAGAGGAACGATATTAGCCTATCTTTTATCAGATGCAGGACAGATTTCCAGTTGGTCAGTTGTTAGAAAAAATTTAACAGCTGGGAAAGCATTATATTTTTCTCATGGGTTTGGGATTACTTTTACTAAAGAAACAGGTATTATTCCACCAAAAAATGTCGATGTAATTTTAGTTGCTCCAAAAGGAGCGGGGAGAACAGTAAGAAAACATTTTTTAGCTGGTAAAGGGATTAATGCGTCTTACGCTGTTTTTCAAGATGCGACTAAAAAAGCAAAAGAGAGAGTGATAGCGATGGGAATCGGTGTAGGGGCGGGATATTTATTTGAAACTACTTTTAAAAAAGAAGTATATTCTGATTTGACTGGAGAAAGGGGAGTTTTGATGGGGGCCATTGCTGGAATAATGGAGGCGCAATATAATTTATTTAGAAGAAAAGGTCATTCGCCTTCAGAAGCTTTCAATGAGACCGTTGAAGAATTGACTCAAAGTTTAGTTCCATTAATAGCTGAAAATGGGATGGATTGGATGTATTCAAACTGTTCAACTACGGCTCAACGGGGAGCACTTGATTGGAAAGAAAAATTCAGAAAAGCAGTGCAACCAGTTTTTAACGAACTTTATAAAAGTGTTTCTTCAGGTCGGGAAGCAAAAAGAGTGATTTTGATAAATAGACAAGCTAATTATCGAAAAAAACTTGAAAATGAATTAAAAATAATTCGAGAGTCAGAGATGTGGAAAACTGGGGCAAAGGTTAGAGAACTGCGGCCAAGATAATGGCTTGCTCACTAGAGGAATGCTTGCTATACTCAATTTATGACTGATATTTCAGGTGAGATTTTTTTTAACTTTTTTATCTTTCTTTTTGTTCCGTTTATTTTAGCTTTATTTTTTAAAAAAAATAAAATTTCTCCGCTTATTGGTTATATGATTGGGGGAATGATTCTAAGTAATTTATTAGGGGGATTAACTTCAACAAAAGTGATTAATGATTTTGCTTACTTTGGAATTATTTTGCTTCTTTTTACAATTGGTTTGGAAATTCAGTTTGAGAAGATGATTGCGATTAAAAAGTTTATTGTTTTAGGAGGCATATTACAAATTTTTATTACAATTTTTTTTGCAACAATTATTAGTCTATTATTTGGATTTAGTGCGGTTCAATCTCTTTTGATTGGAATCGCATTATCTTCTTCATCTACTACTTTAGTCGCCAAAATTATTCAAGATAAAGGAGAAGAAAATTCATTTCACGGGGAAATTGCCCTGGGGATACTTATGTTTCAAGATTTGGCCTTTATTCCGTTTGTTATTATTTTTAATTCAATTACTTTTAAAGAGATTTCCGTTAGTAGTATTTTAATAAAAATATTTGTCGATTGTCTGCTGGCGACTTTGCTTTTAGTTGTGGCTTATTATGGTGGAAAAATAGTTATTCCGCCGATTTTTAATCGTATTGCTCGGGTATCAAGAGAGCTTTTAAATCTTTTTATTATTATTTTTATTTTTTTTGTGGGCTATATTTCAACTTTACTGCATCTACCGATTTTAATCAGTATTTTTGTGGCGGGAATTTTGATAGGGCAGACAGTGGAGCACTATCATATATTTTCGCAAATTAGACCTTTGAGGGATTTGTTAGCAATTATTTTTTTTATTTTTATTGGAACGACAATTAAGGTTAGTTTGGCATTACCGATGGTTTTTAGTATTTTTTTATTTTGTTTTTTAATAATTTTTATAAAAGCATTAGTTATTTTAGTAATTTTTCTTTCATTTCGTTTTAGCTCAAAATTATCATTTTATTTATCTTTGTATTTATTTCAGATTGATGAAGATGCTTTTATTTTAATGTCGGTGGCTTATTTGAATAAAATGTTTAGTCAGAGTCAGTATGTTTTTATTGTTGCTGCAGTTTTATTAAGTTTAGTGATGACTCCACTGCTTATTTCAAATAAAGAGAAAATATATATTTTTCTTAGAAAGTTTTTTGGTAAATATCTACCATTTATGGATCAATACATTAAACATAAGGTTGATTTTGCTCACTCACCAATTGACGTATTAACAATAAGAAATCACATCGTAATCTGTGGTTATGGTCGAATTGGTGCTTATATTGGGCGGGCGCTAATGCTTTCTAATATTCCGTTTGTCGCAGTTGATTACAATTTTCACATTGTGGAAAACGCAAAAAAACAAGGAGTGTCGGTAATCTACGGCGATCCAACAGATATAGATATTTTAGATTATGCTGAAGTGGAACACGCGACGGCTTTAATTTTAGCTTTACCAAATCGCCATTCACAAGAACAAATTGTTTTTAATGCAAAAAAATTAAATCCAAATGTAGTAATTATTAGCCGGGTTCATCAAAAATTAGATCAACAAAGGATGAGGGATTTAGGAGTGGATGTGGTTATTCAACCAGAATTTGAAGCTTCAATTTCGATGTTAAAGAAAATTCTTTTTTTAAAAAAAATTGATAGAAATGAGATTATTAAAAAGCTTCATTATTTTAAACTGGATCAAGAGGGGATATAAATAGTGATTAGTAGTTAGTAGTTAGTAGATGGGAAAAAAAAATTCAAAAAAAATTATATTTTTAGTTTTAATAATAATAGTTGTTTTTATTTTTGTAAAAAATTTAGTTACCTCATATTTTTTTCAAAAAAAAGATAGAATTAATTTTGTAATTTATGATAAAGAGCCAATTTTTTATTCAATTGGGATTAAAGATAAAATTCATTATCGTTTAAAGTTTTACCCCGATTATGTAATGGTTGTTCCTGGAGGTTATGGTAATTATAGAATAGGTGCGTTGGGAAAATTGATTAATTTAGAAAAAAATCCTGATTTATTTAAAAAAACTTTTTCATTATCTACTTTGTCTTTTACAGACAATTATTTTTATAAAGAAAGTCAGGAAATTTATTATGGTAGTGTGAATAAAAATAATTTTTCAAATTTATTGAAATTATTTACCTACTCAACTAATTTGAATTTTTTTAACAGAGTTTATATATATTGGCAGTTAATAAGTAAAAAAGAGCAAGACTATAGTGATTTAGAATTAGGTAGCAAGAAGAAGTTTGCTCGATTATATTCAGGTTATTTTTTTCAAAAAATGTATCGAGATGAAAAAAAGAATATTCAAATTATTTATTATAAAAATTATGATACAGCCAATGAAATAAGCAATATTATTGAGGGGAATGGAATACGCGTGGTTGATATTAGTGAGAACAAAATTGAAAAAGGTAAGTGTCGGGTAATAGAAGAAAGTAATAAATTTTCCAATTCTTCAAAAAAATTAGCTGAATTTTTTAGTTGTGATTTAAAGAAAGGTCAAACAGAGACATCTGATATAATTATGATACTGGGTGACCTTGAAAAGAGTTGGGAAGTAAAGTAATTCGACCAATTTAAATAAATATATGGTTTTTTTACTATTTATTTTTATATCTATTCTGTCTTTTATTCTTGCTTTATATTCTATGAGAGATTTTGCTATGCCAGCGGAGATAAAGAAATTAATTAGTAGAAAAAAAATAAGAGGAACAATTATATTTTTTGGAAAAAAAATAAAACATTATTCTTCATCATCATCAAGATTTTCAGATTGAACGCCGACAAATGTTTCCTTTTCTTCTTCATGATGTCCTTCGATTAATTTTTCCCAATCTTCATTTTCATTTTCTTCTTCTTCATCAGTGTTTTGGGAAGCGTCTTGATTATTTATTTCAAGAGCTTTTTGAAAATTGATTGGAAAAGAAACATTGTTCGAAACAGACTTTCCTTTAAACTCTTCTTTAATAAAAATGACAACGTTTTTTAAATTAGCCTCTTTAATATAGGTTGCATATTCGCTTTTAGCCTTGATAAATGAAATTAATCTTCTTGAAATATCATCAGGTAGAGTTCCGATATATTCATTTGATTGGCTCCTTATTTCTAGTTTACGTCTTTTTATACATAAAATTACCTTTTGTCCGACAATAAGCTTTGCTAGAGCATTTTTTTGACCCGGATTAACTAAATTAATGGTTTTAGTTTTTCCTGTTATTTCAATAAATTGAGCAGGGGAGATAGAACTAACTCCAAGTTTATTTTTCCCTCCACCCTTTTCTTGTAAAACTTTTATTCTTTCAATATTTTCTAGTGCAACGCTACTTTTTGGCTGTATTTTTAAGGCTTTATTATAATATTTTTTTGCTGATTGAATATCATTCTGTTGGAGGTAGGCAAAGCCTAATCTTAGATAGGTTGCGAGATTTTGAGGATCAATTTCAGCAATTTTTTTGTTTAAAGTGATTGCCTCTTTCCAGTGAAGTGAAATCGCAGCGTCTACGGCTTGTTGTTCTAAAAAATCGATATCTTGCATGGGTTACAGTATATGTAATTTTCGAAATAAGTCAAGTATAATTAGGTCAAACTCAAATGTCAAAGCTTAAATGTTAAAGTTAATAATAAGCAGTGTTGAGTTGTAAGATTTGAGTTTTGACATTTAACATTTGAGATTGAAATATTATGAGCGGACATTCAAAGTGGGCGAACATAAAAAGGAAGAAAGGTTTAAACGATGTTCAGAAAGGAAAAGTTTTTAGTAAGCTTTCTCGACTAATTACGCTTGCCGTGATTGAAGGTGGAGGAGTCACCTTGCCGGAAAACAACATTAAGTTAAGGCTTGCGATAGATAAGGCAAAACAAGACAACATGCCTAAAGAAAATATAAAGCGGGCAATTGAAAAAGGGGTAGGACCTGATAGAACAATGCTCCGGGAAGAGTTATTTGAAGCCTTTGGTCCGTCTGGGATTGCCCTCGTTATTTTAGCAACATCAGATAATCCTAATCGGACATTGAGTGAGGTACGAAATGTATTGGAACGGCATGGTGGAAAATTAGGTAATCGAGGCTCTTCTACCTACCTTTTTAAAAAGTGTGGTATGGTTACTTTTTTGAAGGCAAAAAATTCTTCAGATAAAATATTTGCGTTTGCGGAAAGTATCCAGGCTTTTGATATAGATGAGGATGGCGATTATTTAAATGTATATTTTCCGTTTGAAATTCTAGGTAAGGTAAAAGAACATTTGGGGGCTCTGGAATCAGAAGTTTCTGAACTTGATTATAAGCCAAATTTACTAATAACGATTAAATCAAATGAAGAGTCAAAGCGAATTTTGAGTTTATTAAATGCTTTGGAAGACTTGGATGATGTACAAAAAGTATTTTCTAATTTTATAATTTCTCACGAGTTTTTAAATGAATAAATTGTTTAAAAGGCTTATTTTAATTGAGAAGAATCAACGAATGATTATAAGTTGTTTGATTATTAGTTTATTAATGCTTTTTTCTACTTTTTTCTTTTTTGATAAGGCACTAATTTTTATTCCAATTTTTATTCTTGTTATTTATTTTTTAAATTTTTTCTCGCTTTTGGAGGGGATAGAGAAGATAGAGTGGTTTACGCTTTTTTTATTACCTGTGTTGTTTACGGTGGGAGCATATGTTTTTTACTTTTTATTTCCTGTTCGGTGGCTAACTCGACTGCCTTTTTTAATTTTTTATGTAATTTCAATTTATGCCATAATTAGAACTTCAAATATATTGAATGTCGGGGCTGATAAAAATTTACAGTTGTATCGGGCCGCTTTTTCAATTAATTATTTTTTTCAAACAATTACTTTTTTTATTTTAACTAACTTTCTTTTTTCAATGAGGCAAAATTTTGCAATTAATGGGGTAGTGGTTTTTATTCTGGGATTGATACTTGGCATACAACTTTTTTGGAGTATTAAATTGAATTTAGAATTAAGTAAAAAAGAAATTTTATATGGATTATTGATAGGTCTTGTTTTGGCTCAAGAGGCGATAGTGATTTCTTTTTTTACGCTCGAGATATCTATTTTAGCCTTAGTTCTAACGGCGACTTATTATTGTTTATCAGGATTAGCTTATTCATATTTGGATGAAAGGTTATTTAAAGAAACAATTCGAGAATATGTTTTTGTTTTAGTCTTCGTTTTTGGAATTGCACTACTTACTTTGATGAGATAAAAAGTCACCTCACTCGTGACACCTATAATTTATTATTTGCATACTCATGCAAGTTAGTAATTCGTAGTGGTATAGAAAGATAGGGAAGAGGGAAGTGGATTGTTTCACGAACGTGAAGAATATGTCCTATAGTAATTGAAATACTATAGGACTTTACCAGACGCTGAAAGCGTCCTTTCAGGATATGCACCAGATAGAATATTTAGTATCTAATATCCAATCTGCCAAGCTGGCGGACCAATAGCTAGTAACCAATAACCAATAACTAATAGCTAGTAGTTACTACACTCTAACTATGTATGCAAATTCATATTTATTCATATTTAACTGCATAAATTCTTATCTGGTGAGCCAGATAACGGATTGTTCTGACGCTCTAATCTATAACAAGTTTTTTTGTGGATAAATATGAGGTTCTTATCTGGTGGATTATAGATTTAGCAAGTTCTGACGCTCTAAATATTTAGTAATTTTGAGGCTGGGAGAAGAGAGGGAGAAAGAGATGAAGATAGTGAGATATTAGATATTTAAAGGTAAAGTAATGAGAGTGACTAAGTAATTATAATACATATATAAGAGAGAGGGAGCTGGTTTACTACTCTAAGTAATAATGTATATTAAATCCCGAAGGGATGCCTTCGGCAAATACCAGATACATATATCTGGAGAAGAAAGTCGATATAACGTCGTAAATTGTATCTTTTACGTCGTCTCGGTATTTGAAACTGTGGAGAAGTGGTATAATAATTCAAAATTTAGAATTTAAAATTCATAATTATTTTATTAATTATTATTTATTTAGTTTTATTTGTTATATATTCTCCGCTAATCCTTGCCTCCTAAATTACATACTATAAGACTAAATCCCGAAGGGATGCCTTCGGCAACCACTACCCTATGCTGAAGGCATCCTTTCAGGACTTTAATAATTTGGATTGTTGGGATAATCTATACTCACCTATTCTCTATTTTTTTTATAAGCAGGGGGGAAGGTTTGTCCTTGATTTTTTAATTATTTATTACTATTATTTTGGTATGAAGAAACAATTAAAAGATAATAATGTTCTCACAAAACAGTATTTCGATAAAAAATTAGATAAATATGTAACCAAAAATTATTTTGATAAGAAATTAGATAAATATGTGACGAAGGATTATTTTGATAAGAAATTTAACACTAAATTTAGTGAACAAAATAAAAATATTGATAAGAAATTTGATGCAATAAGTGAATCTATAAAATTTGAATTAGAACCTATTCATGAATTCAAAAAAAAATTTGAAAGTTTTCAGAGTCAAGTTTTAAATACTCTTGATTGGTTAGTGAAAGCATTTAAGAAATTTGATGAAGAACATACAATCTTAACTGGTAAATATTCAAAGATTAATGAAAAGATAGATAATCACGATCAAAGAATTGTTGTTTTAGAAAAAAAAGTTACTTATAAGGCTAATTAATGATCGATAGAAGAATATAAAATTAAGGCTGACTTTAGGATTTCAATTGATTTTTTTAGATCTTCGATGTTAAGAACATAGGCAATACGTACTTCATCAAGTCCCATACCGGGTGTACCATAAAAACCAGCGGCGGGAGCAAGCATGACAGTTTCTTTTGTCCCTGATTGAGAAGGAAAGTTTGTAAGTAACCACTGGCAAAAATTCTCGGTATTTTTAACTGGGAGTTTAACAATGGTATAAAAAGCGCCTTCTGGGCGAGGGACAAAAACTCCAGGGATACTTTTTAAACCTTCATATAAGACATTGCGGCGATTTTCATATTCAGTATGCACATCTTTAAAATATGAGTCAGGAACTTCGGTTAATTTTGTAGCCACGGCTTGATCAATAAAGCCTGCCGATAAGCGACCTTGAGCAATGCGTAAAACTCCAGAGACAACTTCGCTATTTAAAGAAATAAGCATACCAAGGCGGGCGCCACAGAGACTATAACGCTTCGATAAACTATCAAGCATAATCGCTAAGTCAGGAATTTCTTGCATGTAAGACAGTAAGGAAACTTGTTTTTTGTTGTCATAGGTAAACTCTCGATAGACTTCGTCGCTAATCAAAAATAGGTCATGTTTTTTGGCAATTTTGACTAACATTTGAATCTCTTCTGTCGTGTAAACAGTACCAGTGGGATTATTGGGGTTGCAATATAATATGGCTTTTGTTTTGGAAGTAATTTTTTTTTCTAATTCTTCCTCAGTTGGCAGATGAAAACCATTTTGGGCGGTAGTTAAAATAGGAATTATTTTGACACCATTGACGGCGGCATATGAGTTATAGTTTGCGTAAAAGGGTTCAAAAGTTATTATTTCATCGCCTGGATTAGCGACGGCAAATAAGGTCATGGAGATTGCTTCAGAGCCTCCAAGGGTAATTTGAATATTTTCATCTTTTAAAAAACTATATTCAAGTTTTTGATAATAATTATTTACCGCAGAAAGAAAATCTTGCTGGCCTTGAGATTGGGCATAAGCAATGGGATTTTTGTCCCAGTTTTTTAAGACGTCAATCATTACTTGGGGTGTTTTGATGTCGGGATCACCGATATTGAGGTGGTAAACTTTGACTCCTTGTTTTTTGGCCGCTGTAGCAAAGGGAACTAATTTGCGAATTGGAGAGGCAGGAACTGTTTTGAGTCTGTCTGAAGTGATCATGGAATTTATTATATAATAAATTTATGTCAATATTATCAGTCTCTAATCTAACGAAATTTTTTTCGACAAAAGAAAAAAAATTTACTGCTGTGGATAATATTTCTTTTGATTTAAAAGAAGGTGAAATTCTTGGATTGCTTGGGCCAAATGGCGCGGGAAAAACGACAACAATTCAGATGTTGCTTGGAGTTTTGACACCTACATCAGGTGAAATAAAATATTTTGGTAAAGAGTTTGAGAAGCATCGAGAAGAAATACTTGAGCAAGTAAATTTCTCTTCGACTTATACCAATCTACCTTGGGATTTGACGGTCAAAGAAAACTTGACCTTTATTGCCTATCTTTATCAAATAAATAATAGACAGGAAAAAATAAAAAAAATTGTCAAAAACTTCCGCTTGGAAAAGTTATTTAATCAAAGTATGAAAGAATTGTCAGCTGGTCAATTGACAAGAGTGAATTTAGCGAAAGCATTTATTAATTTTCCCAAGGTTTTACTTTTAGATGAACCAACGGCTTCACTTGATCCGGAAGTAGCAGACTATATTAGAAAATTTTTACTTGAGGAAAGAAAAAAATTCCAGGTCTCAATTATTCTTACGTCGCATAATATGAGTGAGGTGGAAGAAGTATGTGATCGAGTAATTTTTATTAATCAAGGAAAATCATTAGCGAACGATACACCCGAAAATTTAGCAAAAACAATTAAAATTTCTCATGTTGAATTAAATGTTGCTGATGGTTTGAAAAGAACAATTGAGTATTGTGAACTTCAGAAATTAAAACATCGCATAGAGGGGCGAAATATAATTATTGATGTTGAAGAGAAAAAAATCCCAGATTTTTTACGCGGGTTAATGAATAAGGGTGTAGATTATGATGAGATAAGTATTGATAAGCCTAGCTTGGAGGATTATTTTTTATCAATGATTAAAAAATAAGATATGAAATTAAATCGGATATACGCCATTTTTTTGAGATTTTTGTATCTATTTAGGCATAGTTATGATAGATTAGCCGATGCTTTTTATTGGCCGATGATTGATCTTTTTATTTGGGGATTGACTGGTCTATATATGCAGAAAATTGCCCCTAATGGTTTGTTTATGATGAACATTATTATTTCAGGTATTTTATTTTGGTTGATTGTTTGGCGGGGTCAATATGAAATTTCAGTTAATTTACTCGAAGATTTATTTAACAAAAATTTAATTAATATTTTTGGTTCGCCATTAAAATTTAGTGAATGGTTAATTTCGTTTTTAATTATTGGATTGCTTAAGGCAATAATGAGTTTAATTTTTGTTTCGGTAGCGGCCTTTCTTTTGTATAGATTTAGAGTTGGCATTTTTGGTTTTTATTTGATTCCATTTTTTTTTCTTTTAATTATGATGGGCTGGTGGATTGGTTTTTTTGTCTCGGGGATGATTCTTCGATTTGGAACACGAGCTCAGACTTTGGCTTGGTCAACTATCGCACTTTTTGCACCATTTTCCGCTGTTTACTATCCCCTTTCGATACTTCCAGAATGGGCCCAGACAATTGCGAAATTTATTCCATCAAGTTACATATTTGAAGGGATACGAGAAATAATTAAAACTGGAAAAATTTCTCCAGATAAATTATTGGCAAGTTTGGGATTAAACTGTATTTACTTGGCTCTAAGTCTTTTATTTATTAAAAGCAGTTTTAAAAAAGTATTGGAAAAGGGATTGGTCAAAGTATATTAAAGATACCTGCCCGCAATCGCTGAAGCGATAGCTTCTGCAGGCGGGCGAATGTTACGAATATGCGAATAAAACTTGAAATTAGGAGGAAGAGAGTTTTAGTTTATTAGTGCTGGCTTGGGTAAGAATATTGGAATCAAAGGTGGAGGTAATATTTTGTTTATTTTTGAATTTTTCTTCGGCAGAGTTGATTAAATTTTCCAAGAGTTTTTCAAAAGGCATACCTGACGCTTTCCATAAGTGATGATATAAAGTACCGGGCAAGGTATTAATTTCATTAGCATACCATTTGGCAGATTTTTTATCATAGAGAAAATCAATCCGGGAAATACCAGAACAACCGAAAAGTTTGTAAATTTCTAGGGCAGTATTTCTTATTTCTTCAGTTATTTTATTGTCCAGTCGGGCGGGAATGATAATACTATTTTTGGCTTTACCCAGTTGAGCGCCACCGTCTTTGAGATATTTGTCTTCATAGGAAAAAACGTCACTTTGAAAAACTGATTCTTGAAGAAGTGAGGCCGTTGGTTCTTCGTTACCAATGACACAGCAAGTGACATCCATGAGATTTTCGATCGCCTTTTCCACAATCACTTTTTCATCATAATGCAAAGCAACTTCAATGCTAAATTCTAAATCTTTTGTATTTTTTGCTTTGGAAATGCCAATAGAAGATCCTAAGCGGGCGGGTTTGATGATAACCGGCCAGTTTATTTTTTCGATTTTTTTTAGCACTTCGTTTTTATTTTTTTGCCAATCTTTTTTAGTAAAAAAAACAAAGTCAACTGTAGGAATATTTTGGGCACGATAAAGTAATTTAGTTAAGACTTTATCCATGGCAATGGCAGATGATGTGGTATCACAACCGACATAGGGAATATTGAGCATTTCACACATTCCTTGAAAAGTACCATCTTCCCCATTTTGCCCGTGAAAAGCTGGAAAAGCCAAATCAATTTTAATTTTCTTTCCGAGTAATGATTTTTCTTTGAAAGTTTCTTGACCTATTAAATCAAGGTCAAGGTAAAATTTAGAAATATTTTGGAGTCCTTGTTTTTGATTGGGGTCGGTAAAAAATTTTATTTCTCCAAGTTTTTCACTAATGAGCCACTGACCAGACTTAGTGATGTAAACAGGGACAACATTATAATTTAATTTTTTTAAACCTGAGATGATAAGTTGAGCTGTTAAAATAGAGACGTCATGCTCTGGTGATCGACTTCCGAAAAAAACGCCTATTGTTTTAGTTTTGACATTTAACATTTGAGTTTTGAAATTTTACTGATAGTTATCTGGCCAGTCATTTTGCAATAAAACAACGTCACCTGACTGTAATATTTTACCAAGTTTTGCATAAGTTTCATTACCCGAATGAAAGGTGACAATTTTTTCTGGTGCAAAATTATTTTTTAAAAGACTTTTTTCTATATAAGGCGTGACACTATTTTTGGTTAAAATAACTAAGTCAGCTACTTTGGCTAAAGATTTGCCGATTTGTTCATGCACTTGCTGTTTTTTTTTGCCCATTTCCACTAGCCCGGGAGTGACATAAATTTTCCTTCTTTTAAAAAGAGATAAAGTTTTGATTGCCTCCTCTACTCCATGAGGATTGCCATTATAACTATCATCAATCATTAGAATATTATTTTGACGATTGAATAAAGGTTGCAGTCTGTGGGGTACTGGTTTTATTTTATTAATACTTTCTTTTATTTCTTCATCAGTCATTTTTAATTTTTGAGTAAGATAAATAATGGCATCTAAATTATAAAGATTATATTCGCCCAAGACAGAAAGTAAGCAAAGGCCGGAAAAATCAATAGAATATCCTGGTAAATCTTCGCGGAATTGGACATTTTTGATTTGTTTGTATTGATTACCATATAAATATATTTCTTGAGATTTTATAAATTCTGAAAAATGTTTTTTTATTAATTCATTTTTTTCATTAAGAATTAAAAGCCCTTTTTGTTCCATATTTTGGGCAACTTCAAAAATAGTAGCAACAGTATTTTGGAGAGTTTTTAATCTTTCTAAATGGGCTTCGTTAATGCCGGTAATAATTGCAATATTGGGTTTGGCGATTTGACAGATTTTTTTTATGTCGCCTGGATAGTACTCACCCATTTCCACAATAAATATTTGGGTGTTTTGATTTATTTTTTTTAAAATTGTTTGTGAAATTCCAAGCGGTGTATTGAAACTTTCTGGAGTTTTGACGACGTTAAATTTTTGGGAAAGAATTGTAAAAAGCATTTCCTTAAAACTAGTTTTACCATAACTTCCGGCAATACCAATTATTATTATTTTCGGAAATTGAGCAATTTTTTTGGTGGCGAAAAACACAATTAAAAATTTAATTAAATAGTCGATTGGAAAGATTAAAAAATAAGAAACAAGAAGTAAGGGTAAATAGGAAAAGAAAATTATCAAATACCAAATGAGAAAGAGTAGATAATGAGCAGGAGTGAGGAGATAGTAGATAGTAGAGATGAGAAAAACAGATATAAGCAAGGATAAGCTTATTAAAGTAAGTATTTTTTGGGTGAAAACTAATTTTTTACGAAATATTTTTGGAGGCAGAGGTTTGGCAAAAAAAGCTTTTAAAAAACGGACAACATCGTATTCTTCGAGTTGGAGAAGGAGAAGTTGGTAGTAAATAAAATTAAACATAGGTTAAATTGTCATTGCGAGGAGCCATGTCATAGTGTGGCGACGAAGCAATCCCATTGAGATTGCCACGTCACTAATTCTGCCGAAGGCATTCCTTCGGGACTCGTAATGACATTATTTATTTAGGAAATTTGTAACGTGTTTGATAAATGTTTCTTTTTGATCAAGAAAACTAAAATGGCCGGCATTTTTTAGAATAATTAACTTGCTTTGGGAGATATTTTTATGTAAGGTATGTGCTTGATTAATGGGTGTTTCTTGATCGTTTTCTCCCCAGATAATAAGAGTAGGTGTTTGGATATTTTTAAGAAGTGGCGTTATATCTTCTTGGATAATATTTAAATAAGTTTTTTGCAGTTGCGGAGTGGCAAGATAGTCTTCGTTTCTTAATTTTATATAGATGAGTTTTTTTAAAGGTTGCATAAAGGTTAAGGAAAATATGGGTTTAATAATTTTAGCAATTATTTTACTAAGTTTTTTCTTGGGAGTTTGAGGACGAACACCTGAACTAGCAACTAAGATTAAAGATTTGAAAAGTTGTGGGTTATTGATTGCTAATTTAAGAGCCGTGTTGCCACCGAAAGAATGACTAATAATAATGGGATTTTTAATATTTAATTTGGAGATAAACTGACTAACTACTGTTGCATAGTCATTTAGGTTATATGGTTTTTTGGGAGTTTCGGATTTGCCAAAGCCAGGTAGATCAAGAGCAAATAAAGAAAAGTTGCTAAATTGAAAAAAAAATTCTAACCAGATTTTTGCCTCAGACCGCCACCCATGAAGAAAAATAATCGTTTGTTGATTTTTTTTGGAACAATAGTAGTGGATTAAAAGATCATTAATAATAATTGACTTCTCCCCTATCTGAAAGGTCATACTCTATTTTATACCATTTTGAGGTAAAAGGAGGAGTTTTTTAAATTCTTCAAAAGTAGTAATCTCAAGTTTTTTTCCATTGAGAAAGAATGTTGGGGTTTGATCAACACCTGATTTTTCAGCGAGTGATTGATCGGCGGCTACTTTATCTTTGACTGCTTGGGAGTCCATGTCAGTTTTGAATTTTTCTAGATTAAGATTCAATGGTTTGGCTAGTTTAACAAATGCTTCTTTTAGATTCTTGCTTCCGACCCAATCACTTTGTTTGGTAAAAAGTAGGTCGGTCATTTCAAAAAATTTTCCTTGTATTCCTGCGGCTTCGGCGGCATAGGCCGATTCAAAAGCACCCTCATGAATTTGGTAAAGGGGAAAATGGCGGTAAACAAAAGTAACATTTGAGGTAATTTTTTTATCTGAATCTAGCTCCTTTTTTATATATTCGTGAAAAGTTTTGCAGGCGGGACATTGAAAGTCGCTATATTCGACAAGAATATTTTTTTTTGCTGGTGACCATTTAATATGGTCTTGTTTTACTATTTTATTTATTTCAGGAAAAAATGTTTGAATAGGTTTATTTGTTAGTTGAAAAACAATAATAAGAAAAGTAACCGCAAGCAGAATGCTTCCGCTGATAATTAAGGTATTTTTATTCATTATATTAAGGAGTTGGAATGGGGGTATTTGTAATGGTGCTTCCACCATAAGGATTTACTTGATATTGGCTTCCTGAAGCCTCAAGTGAAGCTGAAAGTTGATAATTTGGACAAGGTTCGACAGTACAGGTTGCTCCTGCACTTGTTAATGGAATATATAGATAAGCAACTGAGTCTTTTGGATCGGTAGGATAGCTTTTGATATATGTTGGAGCTAGTGAAGTTGTTGCATTTACAGGATAACTACTTACTGAACTGTTACTTTTGTACATTTCTAGAGCGGCTCTTATTTGTTCAAGGTCGGCCTTGCGCCTTGCGTCGCGGGATTGTTTGTTGAAATTGACGTAAGAACTAATTCCCCCAGCTGTTAACAGACTAATAATTGTGACAACAACTAAAATTTCAATTAGTGTAAAACTATTAGGTTTTTTCATTGTTAACACATTATATATTATAAAAAAAATTTATTGCAAGTGGTTTAAAAAGTTTTTTTTGCTTGTTGGTTAGAGTGAACATTTTTTGCTTATAATTGGGGTTATAAAAGTCTGATGTAACGGTTTTAAAAGTGTATAGTTTGTTTATTCTAATTAGAATTTATGGCTTGCTGGGACAGCCTAAATTAAAGCAGGTATTTGACCTATAATTAATTTAGCAAACAACTAATACGAGTGCCAATCAGATTATTGATTTAGTTTAGCTTGTTGGGACAATCTAAATGGAGAGATTAAAAGTGGTATTTTTGAGCGGAAATTCTATTCCTTCCTATAGTATTTATATTGTTAATATGCTCTAAATCCTTATCTTGAATTTTTTAAGGGTCTTTTTCCCGGTCTGAAATTCTGTAGTAACTTCGAGTTTCATGTCGGTGATTACTTCATCATAATGATAGACTCCAGACGACTCAGTTCCAAAAAGTAACTCTCTATTTACGGCATCGCCATTTGAGGGGTCGATACTTCCCCCAGCGCCTTTATCAACACCGGCTGATTTATAGATAAGCATGTAGGAAACAGTTCTGACTCTTGATAAGCCACTGATATAGATGTTCAATGCGCGATGATCTGATCGGAGTGATGGTTTAAGATAGATACCAACAACTCCCCGACTAGCGGTTGATTTAACAGGGTTGGCAAAGCGGGGCAAGACTCTGCCCGCAAGAGTAATTGCAGGCATAGCTAAAAGGATAAGTATTATTACAAAGCCCCAAATTAATATTTTATTTTTCATTTTGATTTGATTTAATATTATAATTTTATTATTAATATTTGTATATAATATATAGTATACTAAATTTATTATGAAAAAAATACTAGTGATTATTTTAGTAGTGGCAACAGTTGGAATTTTGGGTTATGTCGTATATTCTTCAAAAAAGAAAGAATCTGCTAGGAAGATAAATATTCCAGTAGTTGAGACAATTGTTACTTCTCCATCGACTAGTCAGGTTGGTCTAAAAAAATACATGGATGAAGTTGGATTTAGTTTTTTTTATATGAAGGAAGTAGAAGTAAAGCCATTAGTGGTATCAGATAACACAGTGTATTCGATGTTAGAATTGACAAGTAAAAATAATCCAGGGAAAGTAACAATAATTGCTAAGACAAGTTTTTTAAAAACAGTGGATGGTTCATTTAAGAACGATGTTAAAGATATTAAAAAGTTAAAATTGGCCGACCTTGAAGCGAGACAAATTGAACAAGAGGGAAAGATTGTGACGGTAGCTCTTGATCAAGGTGTTTTATTTGAAATAACTGTAGATTATAAAGAGAGTAAAAATTTTTGGTCGGAAGTGAATAATAAAATAATTGCTTCGTTTGTTTTTGAGCTACCAGAAGCTCCAAGCACAACAATTAATTCAAATGATGGTGGTAGCATTGAAAATAGCGGGGCCAGTGGTGATGAGGATGTAATCTATGAAGGCGAAGAAATAATAGAATAAATTAAACTCCTTGTTGTTGGTCGACTAATCCTCCTCGGTAGTAAGCGCGGTATCCTTCCTTACTATTTTGTAAAATAATTTCTTCTCCAAAATATTGGTTGATTTCGCCTTGCCAAGTATTTTTATATTCAAAATTTTGATCTTTGAGATTTTTCGGTCCGCGATATGGGGCGGTTGGTGGCATTTGAGCTAAGGCTTTTCTTAAAAATGGATAGATGGTATCAGGACTTATTCCTTTTTTAATCCAACCATAATAAACCATGATCCAAAAGGGTTTGTTTTTGAAAAAAACAATCAGTCTTCCACCGTATGGTTCGCCACCAAAAAAATTATCATTGACTTTAAAATCACCCGAAGCGTAAGCAATTGTAGTTGAGCCATCTTTTTCTTTGGTCCAAGATTTTTCATTGCCAGTGACATATCCGGCCTGATTGGCCTTGAGGAGAAATTCTTGAAGTAAATTTAGATTATTTTTTAGCATTTAAGTTATAAAGATAAATAAATTAACAATCGACTTCGATGAATTAATTCATCGAAGTGCTTATCCTTCCTAAATTGTTTTTATTTGCCATTCCCCTTCCCTAGCTTTTTTGTAAATCATTTAAGAATTATATTAAAATGAGTTTATTTATTCCACTTTAACCATTTTTCTTCAATG
>CAYZAZ010000003.1:11284-23091 GCA_964476545.1 uncultured Gammaproteobacteria bacterium | reverse complement strand
GACTTCATGATTAAAATTTTCTCTAATCTCTTTGGCATTTTTTCCTTTACCTCTCCCCTTCCCCGTCATCATGAGATAACTTTGGATGAGTTCGCCCATTTCTTCTTGAAGTTTGAGGACATACCATTGGCTATTGCGCTTGATGCCAAATTTAGTGGAGTAATTTTTGGAAACGGTTTCGATTTCTTTTGAAAGTTTTCTTAGATCCATGTGAGTATTATACTATAGATCATGGTTTTTTCCAGGTACCAAAGCCATAATCGCTGGGATACAAAATATATTCAACTTTTCTTTTCTCATCTTGCATAATTTCGGTTAATTTAGTGGCGACCCATTGTGGGGTGAAAAAGGCGGTGCCATTTTTATTTTTTTTAATTTTTTCTTCAAGGGGCACATTGGCAAAAGGAGTAAGAACGCTCCCTAAGGTAATTAAACAAAAGTGGGGCTTTTTATTTTCATATTCTGCGGCTAAACTTAGTGTCATACCGCGCACAGCAAATTTGGTGGCGCAGTAGAGACTTCTTTCTTTCATGGGGATGACGCCGGCGCCGGAGCCAATATTCAAAACGAGTGAAATATCAGACTTTTCAAGGAGAGGTAAGAAATATTTGGTTATCAAAAAATATCCGCCAACATTAAGATCAAAGGAAGTTTTCCATTCTTCATCAGTAATATTTGGAAATTTTTTATAAATGCCAATTCCCGCAATATTGATTAGAATATCTATTTTTTTATATTTATTTTTTATTGTTTCGGCTAGTTTTTTTACTTCGGCTGAGTTGGTGAGATTGCAGACAAAAGAATCGTAATTTTTGCCGAGGCTGGTTGTCAACTTTTTTAATTTATCACTGTTATGTCCCAGAAGAATTAGTTGGGTGTCTTGTTGGGCCAAATTTTGGGCAAGGGCTTGGCCAATTCCACCAGTTGCGCCAGTAATTAAAATTATTTTGTTTTTTAGGTTAAGCATATTTAATTATAACAGGATTATGCGTTTGTCATTTCGACTGAGCGTGAGCGAGTGGAGAAATTTCTAAACTAGCCCAGAGAACTTTTTTAGTAATAAAAATTCCCAAATTCCTAAGTAGCTTGTTTCTTTAATAATTTTTAATTTTGCTTCATCGACATAAGACTCAATTTTTTTTGCCATAAAAGATTTGTAATTTTTTGATTCATAAAGGCTAATTAAAAAATAGGCAATTTTAGAAAGGCGGTGTTTTTTTGAGTTCATATAATCTACGATCATAATTTCCCCATTTTTTTTCGTTACTCTTTTCATTTCTTTTAAGACTTTTATCCCAATTTCATAAGGTATATCATGAATTCCCCAGGAAATAGTGGTTGCATCAAAACTTTCGTCTTTAAAAGGTAGTTTTGTTCCATCGGCTACTTGGAATTGCAATTTTAATTTAGGGGAAAGTTTTTTTATTGCTTGATTGAGCATTTCGGGAGATAGATCAATTCCTGTTACATCATGACCTAATTTTGCCAATTCAAAAGCCAATGCTCCAGTTCCAGTCGCCACATCCAAAATTTTTTTAGGCGGCTTTATTCCTAAAAACTGAGCTGATTTTCTTCTAAAAGGAAAAAGAAAGTATTTTTCAAGATCATAAATCCTTGCCCAAAAACCAAAAAAATTATTGTTGTAGTTTTTATAATTATTGGTGTATTTATCAAACATATTGAAGTTATTATATTTTATTTATTAATAATAGTTAAATTATATATAATAAACTTATGGAAAATAAAATTATTGGTGAATATCTTTTTAATCGCTTTCTTTGGACAAGAACAAATACAATTCAGTTATTTGAGTTAGCCCAAAAAGCAAATATTTTGCAATATAAACCCAAATATTTAATAGAAAATCCAACAGAAAATCATGATCTTCTTTATCAATTTCAATGTGTTTTAACCTCAACTAACGCTCATTTTAGAAGATTACGTAATGATGAGAATATTAGATTTGCAATTTATGTAAAAGATGGAAACATAACTAAAAAACAAGACATTAAAGAAGAAAATATTTTATCTTTATTTAATGAACAAATTGAAGAAGCAAAAAAAGTAATCGCAGATTGTTTAGATTTAAAAAAACTTCTCTCAACTTTTATTACTATTGGCGAACATGAAGCGTTACATCAAGGTCAACTTGTTGTCATGTTTCGAGAAACTAAGGTTGAATTTCCCGAGGAATTTAAAAAAGCCTGGAATTTATGAAAAAAAATTATATTGCTCGATGCGGACTTAACTGTGGTCAATGCGATGCTTATATCGCAACTATTAATAATGATGATGAATTGAGGAAAAAAACAGCCGAAGCTTGGAATGAAAGGTATAAAAAAGATAATCGAGGAAGACAACCGATAAAACTGGAAGATATTAACTGTCTGGGTTGTTTGTCAGACGGGCCAGTTTATTTATATTGTCAAAGATGTAAAATCAGACTTTGTGGAATCCAGAAAAAAGTCAAAAATTGCAAAAAATGTCCTGATTATCGTTGTCCTGATCTTGTCGAACTTCAAAAAGTCCTTTTTAAATCCTGAATTATTTTGAGACTATTTTTTTTCAATAATATTCAGTGCTTTAAGATAAACATTTTTTACTCCATTATTCTGCTCTTTTTTTAATATTCCATTGATTTTTGAAATCAATAATGGCCTAAGTTTAATGTTGTTTTTTGCTATTTCGCCCAGCGCAAAAGCAGTGCTCCAACGAACGACAGTGCCTTTATCGGTTGTATTTTTTAATAAATTTTCTACTGCTTTTTCTGCTTCTTTTGGCAAAACTTTGGCAACATTGGCAATTACTCTGGATGCTTCCCATTTAACTCGTGGCGCCTTATCACTCAAACAATTTATTACTTGTGATAAATATGATTTAGCAATTTCAGGATGAGTTTGGGTAGCAAATTCAAGAGCCTCGATACATGTTCCACGTTCTGCATCGCTACCCATAGAAATTGCATCAGTAAAATCTTTAGTAGAAGGTTTTTTTTCTAATATTAATTTAGCAATATAAAGATTTAATTCTTTTGGTTTTTTATCAGATTTTCTGATTTCTTCTAATATTTTCATAAATTTATTTTCCCCATCTTTTTAAGGTTGGAATTAGCACTGTCATTTGTTGTCTAGCTTGGTCTTCTGGCATTCCATATTTAACCATCATTTCAACACAAGCTTTGATCATTTTTTCCATTGAAATATCTGGATTTGTAAATGTTCCCTTTTGATAACAATAGGTACAATATTCTTCGTTTTTACCGCTATCTGCGTTTGTTCCAAAATCAGTATCAATTTTCATTGGCATACCACAGCTTTGACATGTAATTGGATAAAATTTTTGACTCATATTTATTCACCTCCCATATTTATTAAAAACTATTTCTAATGTTTCAGATTTGATTAAATTAAGGCCGTCTTTATCTTTTCTAATAACAATAAGTAATCGATCACCCTCGTTAATTTTTAATTGTTTTCTAATTCCAATAGGAATTGCTATTTGACCTCTATGGGATACAGTAACCCAACTTGAAAATTGATTGCCATTATCTGATTTATTATTTTTACTTGTCATATGGCTATGATAAGAAGTATTATAATACAAGTCAAGTAGTGAAAACAAGAAATATCTTGTTTCTTTTTAATCAATTTTTCCCAATACCTGCTCGTAGATTTTAAAGCCATTCATATTATTTCTATAAGTATTACCGTCATATAAATTTTGTTTTATTTTAAGTATTTGCTCTCGTGCTTCTGGGTTTTGCTGGAGTTTTATTAAAATTTTCTTAGTTTTTTCAATTGTTATTATTTTTTCTTCGCGTGTGTACCAGACATCAAATTTCCATTTATTTTTTTTATAAATATATTCCAGTTTCCAATAGTAACCACGTCCTTTCCAATCTGAATGATCGACTGTTTGGAATTTTAAACTATTAATTAATTTCTTAGTAATATCATCGGCTTTTTTTTTGGTGCAGTCTTTATTTAAAATAAATAAATCAATATCATGTCGATATAAAAGATTAAGAGCATAGCTACCAACGAAAATTACCTCACCAATAGTAGAAAAAAATTAGTAATATCAGTTTCCTGAATAATTGTATCAGCCTCTTTTTTGAGGGAGTTAGAAAATTGAATTAGATTTTGTTTATCCATAGTATTTTATCGATTAATTTACCAATCAAAAACCAGAGATATAAACCAAAGATGTAAAGAAAAATAAATATTAATAAGGAAAAAAATAAAAATAAATTTTCATTTATTTGTCTTTCAAAAGTAGAAAAAAATTTTAAAAACCAAGTAACAGGATTTGTATCATAACTAAATTGGTAAAGCGACCAGATTAAATTTGGACATTTTTTTATGAGGTCATCTTCTCCACATCTAATGGCTGAGAATTGAATTAGGAAATATAGA
The DNA here is from genome assembly GCA_964476545.1 of uncultured Gammaproteobacteria bacterium. Taxonomy (GTDB): domain Bacteria; phylum Patescibacteriota; class Microgenomatia; order UBA1406; family GWC2-37-13; genus CAYZAZ01. The sequence goes on along the minus strand of CAYZAZ010000003.1, from coordinate 18,676 downwards.
AGAGGTAAAATTATTTTGAAATGAAGAAATTTAAGAAGTTGTTTTTTCATTTAGTTATTTTTTTAATTTAAGATAATTATATATAATTACATTAAAATATGAGCTATTATAAGAATTTTAGAATAGTACTTGGTAATCCTTTATGGCGGATATATTTGAGGTGGAGATATAGAAAATCGATAGATGACTTTAATAAATTAAAATTTATACCTAATTTCAAAAAGAATAATTTTACTTGTTTACTATGTGGGGTTGGAAATGAAGTTACGGCAGAAGAATTTATTAAATTTGTTTTACAAAAAAATAGTAAAGCAAATATTTGGATAATTGATTTAGGAAAAGAACAGATTGAAGCTACTAGTATAATGATTCGTCAAAAATTTCCAAATCTAAAAATTAAGTTAAAGCAAATTGACGCACTAGACCTCAATACTTTAATTCAAGCGTGTAGTGTTGATTGGATAGAAACGGATGGTCTTTTTGAATTTTTTGATAATTCTTCAATTAAAAAATTACTGAGTGTGTGGAAAAAATTACTCAATAAAGATGGATTTATCACTACTACAGCTACTTCTTCAAGATGGAAATTGCAAGAGTATTTTGATCATATTAAGGTATGGATAGGTAAAGTATGGTTGGGTATTGTTGTTTATCCACATACTAGAGAACAGATGAGAGAGAATTTAAAAAGCTTAGGGTTTAAATTTGTCGAAGGACCAACTCCAATTCCCTACTTTAAAAGATATTCGATGATAAGGTGATAGTAGGAATATAGGTAAATTTTATGCCTAAAAAAGTGTATACTGAACAAAAATATGTCAAGTGAAATATTTTATGGCGGTGGCGTAAGTGATTGGAAATTTATGAAAGATCTTCCAAAAAAATCTGCAGTGGGCGCTTCATGGTTAGGTTTGACGGAAATATTAAATGGAGAGGGAGTAGAAATTCAGATAGGTTTTAGACCTCCCCCTTTAAAATTACCCATAAAAAGGAATAATCATTCGTTTATTGGTTTTCATCAGCCAGGAGAAAGAAAAAAAAGAAAAGATACTCCAAAGATACTAAGACCATTTAAATCGATTATCGATCGTGTTGATATATTAACTACAATGAATTTGGCACAACAAGTTAAAGCAGATTATTATGTGCTTCATCCTTATCAAGGATATAAAGAAGGTGTCACACAAGAGGAAAAAAAACAAAAATCAATAAAATTTATTAAGGATATTTTAATTATAAAAAAATTATTTGGACATAAATATAGACTTTGTATTGAAAATTTAAATGAACCGGCATACCCATCTTCAGTTGAAGAAGCGATAGAATTATTAAAAATCTTTAAAAAAGATGATATAGGATTAGTATTTGATATTGATCATCATTGGATGGATTTCCAACAAAAGCAAAAAAATTCTCCCAAGAAAGATTATTATGAACAATTAACAAAAGATTTGTCTTTGATTGTGCGAGAGTGCGGACCGCGGGCAATTGAAACCTTTCATTTGGCTCAGGCATATTATGATAGTGAAGATAATAAATGGGTAGTTCATGGTCTTCCGGGACTTAAAAAAGGTGAGAAAATGGATAATGCAACACCGTTGATTTTTTCGGCGCCTGAGAATTTTAAAGGAGAATGGCTGAATATTGGAAAGGTAATACAGATTATTCATACTTTGGTAAAGGAAAATTCGATTGATAAAATGAAAATACTGATTGAGGCTAATAGTGAGGAAGGTGAAATTGCAAAAAATATAAAACAGCTTAAAGAAAAAGATTTATAAGGCTTTAATTATTTTTTTCTGGGTGATAATAGCTGTCCGACATTTATTTTTCCTTCTTCTCTCATTTGTTTAAGAGGTGTTGAAGGATGATAACCATATTCATCAACTGAAGTGTAAACAACTAAACAACCTCGGGGGTTTGGAAGGTTGTTGAAACAGCCTAAAAGTAATGAATCTTTTAGTGATTAGAAATTTCAATTACGCCCTTAATTTTTGTACTGTAAGGTAGTAATATCTCTTTAATTAAAACATTTTTTTTATCATAAATCATTAATTTATATTTATGGCTAGTTTTATCAAACTCTATCTCTTTCCAGATATAGTTTTCTGTTTCCCATAAATAATTATCTTGATATTTGGGAGATTCTGTTGTCTCGTCTTTTTCACTAATGATTTGTTTTGATAATAAATTATAGGAGACAACCTTATCTTTATAAGTCTTTTTATCGCGTGATGTAAATGTAATTATTGAACCGTCTTGAGAAATATTAGGACTCATAATTCCAGCATTAATTGGAGAGTAAATTTCAATTGTATTTTCTAACGCAAAAGTATCAGTATTTACAATAAATATTTTTGCTTTAGGATAATGATAACTATAAAAGGAAAAGAAAGGGTTTAAAAAATATAATTTATTCTTAATAAGAAATACATTATCGCTTACTTCGCCTAAAGTCTTTGTTACCGAAAAATATTTAAGTATTTCTGCATTTTGAGCTTTAATTTTAAGCATTCTAATTCCAACATTTCCGGTGTTGTAATTCATTGCATAAATAATTTTTTTATCTTGAGAAGGGAAATAATTAAAATAATCCCCCATACCAACGTTTATTTCTTTTAGCTTTTGCCAATTAGAAGTATCATAGACAAATAATTTATTATCATAATTAAGATTTCCTTGGCTGACTGCTATATAGGCTAAATTAGAAATATTTTTATTAATTGGCGTTGTAAATATAGAGGTCATAAAAGATAAAAAAGGAAAGGAACAAGCAAGAAAAATCAATATTGTGTAAAAAACTGCCCATTTTTTTATTTTTATATATGTTGTTCCTTCATAAAAATTCTTTGAGGCTAGTTTATTACGAATCAAAGAGCCTATTGCATATCCAGTTCCTACAGCAAAAAAAATACTAATCATTGAATATATAATTATGGGTAGTTCATAACCTAGAAAATAGGAGGAAAAATAATAATTAATGCCTTTTTCTTGAGTTGTGAGAAAAAATGTTGTTGGATTGGGACTTCCTGGTAAGAAAGAAAGAGGAATCATATTATATAAAATCGAATAGATTGGGTATGAAACAAAAAGAATAATGAGGATTTTTACAAATGACTTTTTATTTTGTAGTAAAAGAAGAATAATAGATAGTAAAAATGGGGAAAATAGAAAAGTTACAAATCCAAACAAAAATAACAACGGAATATTAAAAGTTAAAAAAGATATTCCTGTCAAAGATAAAAATATCAAATAAAGGTAGCCATACCCTATTGCTAATACGAATAATATTAAATTATGCATATTTTAGTATTTATTAGAATATTTCTCTTATTCAGTATTTAGTATACAGCATTAAAAATATATGATTATGTTAACAGTTCTAATTTTAAATAACCTAAAATAACCTCTGGGGTTAGTGGGTTGTTGAAACAATCTAAAATCTACTTTTTTTTATTTGATAATTTTTCTGCGGAGCATGCGGGTTTGGAATAACTTAATTCTGATAGTTTAGATTTTTAAAATCTCAATTTTATTGTTGTTAACAACAATGACCTGAGTATTAGTTAGAGTTTGGATTTTATATTTTTTGTCGGACCATTTTTTCATTATTTGTTGAAATTTATATTTATATTTTGAGTCTCCATAGTGGGGTAAAATAAGGAAATCAATTAAGCCAATTCCTTTAAATGAAGTTAAGCTTGCTTTGGTTTTATCATCAAGATCTTCTATATGTTCAATAGTAGAGCCAGCAAGAACAGATCCTGCGCTTGATCCAACGTATATTATTCCCTTTGCCGTTAGTTCTTTTACTATTTCATCAAATCCACTTTTTTGTACGTGTTCTAAGAGATAATAGGTATTTCCCCCACTAACAAAAATAACATCTATGTCTTTCATTTGCTTAAACAATTGTTCTTTAGTTTTGTTTTTAATATCAACATTGATAATCTGAAAACCCATAAGTTTTAGTTTTATTTTATCGCCGTAAAACCAAGGTTTAATTTTGTAGGGATCAGCGGCTGTTGGAATAAAAGCAAGCTTAAGTTGATTTGGCTGTTTTGGTAATAAAGGAAGAAGTAATTTTGAAACAAAAGCAAAATAAGAGGTGAGAAATAGCTTTTTCATATAGATTAAATAATTTTTGGGGCTTGGAAGATTATTAAGATAATTTCAATTTGTGTTTTACAATTTCTAACAGTTAACGCGATGTATTGATACATCGTGCGTGTATTTATTTTTTCCGATTAATTAATTATTAGTGCATCAATTCTTTGAGAGCTTTGATAAAGTAATAATCTCCATAAATAAGTCCACGATCAATTATTCCCTTATGATAATGTCCGGTGCCATGTTTTAATACGGCTTGACTTTGTTTTTCAATGTCTAAGTATTCTGGTGAGCAAAGCGTATCTAAGATAAGTTCGGCTTTTTCTCGATATATGTCTCCATCTGGACTTTTTAAGTGTTTTGATAAGCGAATTAATCCATCTGCGGCGATCGCAGCTGCCGATGAATCTTTAGGTGCTGGAGGAATATTATCATCTGCAAAATGAAAATCCCAATAGGGAATATTATCCATAGGTAAGTGTGAAATAAAAAAATCTGCAGCTTTTTTTGCAGTTTCGAGATATTTTGGATTATTTGATAATTCAAATACTTCAGTAAATCCGTTAATAGCCCAAGCTTGTCCACGAGACCATGTGCTTTCCTTTTCAAATCCTTGCACTGTGCCTTTCTCTGTTGGATCTTCGGTTAAAGGATCAAAATAAACTCGGTGATATGTACTTCCATCGGTTCTCATATGATTATTTAATACAAAATCTGCATGATTATTTGCGATTGCGGTTAGCTCAGGATCTCCTCCATTTTGCGCTGCCCAATAAAGAAGTTTTAAATTCATTAAACTATCGATAATTACTGAATTTTCGTTTCCCCAAGAGCGGATTATTTTTGATTTTTTTGTAGATCGTTGAGCAAGTTGTCGAGCTGCATCTAGTGCCATTTTTTTATACTTTTTATTATTCGTTCGCTTATATCCCTCAACTAGTATTCCATAAGCAATGAATCCGATATCATGACTTTGAAGATTTTTAAGAGGATTTTCTCTTACATAACTATCTGCAATAAGACTGGAGTTACTTTTATTTTGTGGATTTCCATTTTTTATATCTGATAATTCCCAAAGTGAAGCAGGTAAAAAACCTGCTGTCCACCAATTTTTTTGATTTGACCTATCTCCATGTATCCATTTTCCTTCGTTATCTGTATACGATGGTAATTGACCTGTATTGACAAATTGTCGAAATGTTTCTATTGTTTTCTGCTCAGCAATTTTCATTGCGTTTGATCTTGTTTGTTCTCTGGCTTCTTTTTTATTTCCAAAAATATTTGCCTCTTCGCCCATATTGTGTTTTTATAATTTTTAACGGAACACGATGTATTGATACATCGTGCGTGTATTTATTTTTTCCGATTCATTAATTTTTTTATCAGAAATATATTTAATAATATTCCAATAATAAATCCAAGTATAGAATAAAAGATGAAAGTATATATTACTGTTAGGATACTTATAGTTCTTGATAAGAACATAATTTCTCCTGAATCAAGTAATACATAGTTTCTTACTTCTTCACTCATCGCTCCAACCATACAGATATCTTTTTTTTCTATAATTTTTCCAAAAGGTTTCATTACTTTTGGCCAATTATCGCAGTTAAAATTTTGTTCTTGGGGAAGATTATTTTCACTTACCTCTTCCCAATTTTGATTATCAATGTATTTAAATATTTGTCCATTTGTTGTCTGAATAAATATGCCATAATTTGGATAATTATTGAAAGCTCTTAGTTTTTTTGTTTTTAAATTATTTGGAATGTGAATTTTTTCCCATTTTTCAGTTCCAAAAGTAATTAAATTTGGCTTTCTTTCCCAGAAGTAAATATCGCCTTTATTATTTTCGACAAACAGATTATCAAAATGACCCATTGGAACCATTCTGACGGATAGTATCTTTGTAATTTTTCCTTCAGGGATATTTTTGATTGAATGCCAGAAAGGTAAAGAGTTAATAATTGCGGGAGAGAATATCGAACCAATAATGACTGTAAAAATTACAGTAAATATTATTACTAGAGCGTAAATAATAAGCTTAAAAATTATTTTTTTCATATGTGTTTACTTATTTAAAATTAGTTTCGCAAAATGTTTAGTGTAGATATTTATTTATTTAATTTTTAAATAGAAATGTGTTAAGAATTTTATTCCAATTTTGACTTCCTTCATATCCATATATCTGAATGTGATAATCTCCGATTGGTGCAATTATGATTGTTTGACTAACATTTGATTTGAATGTTTCTCCAGTAATAATTTGAGCTGAAATATTACCCAGTTGGTATGGTTTGAATTCATATTGCGATGGGTATTGGGATTTTATAAATACTGTTGGATCATATTTTGTGAAAACAAATCTAATATCAACAAACATGTGAGGAATTATTGTTTTTATTGGATGGCTAGAAAACCATATCTCATTATTATTATTATTATATTCTGATAAATAAATATCGATGTAATTCCAGGTCGAGGGGTAATTTATAGTAAATTTGTATTTCTTGTTTTCATAGGTGTTCCAATTAGACTTGGAGATTTCCCTTTTACTATTTGTAAAAGCGTTCCTCTTAGACTTATTAAGATTATTATTTTTATTAAGTTGCCATAAATTTTTTATTGGATTAAATAAAATGACTAATATAATTGAAGCTAAAAAGAATAATGAAAAGAAGTATTTCATATTTTTTCTATTGTGGTTGATTTGAAATTTCTTGGTTTGAATTAATTGTTTTTAGTAATGTTTTCCATTTATTTATTTCTCTTCTAGAAAGAGTTGTTTTTGTATTGTTAAAAATTTCTTTTAATATTTCTTTTTGTTCTTGGGTTAGTTGATATTTTTTTAAATAATGGAGAATTTTTTCTTTATTATATCCTGAACGAAAATGTCTGTTAGGAATGGTTAAATAAGCAAAAATAAGTGCTAAATCTTGAATTTTAGTTTCTTTAAGTTCTAAGAGAAGTGGGTTTATTATTTCTAATATTTTTTTTTGTTTAGAGTTTGGATAACTCCAGTTACCGAATTTATATTCAGTTGCAGCTTCCTCATAGAGAGGTGTTATATATTTTAATTGGTTATCAACATTGTTTCTGAATGTCATTTTATTTTATTAATTTTAATAGTTTTTGGGCAATTATATTACACTTTTCTTTATTACCTGGTAAGCCCATTGATTTTGTTTCAACTGAAAAAAGATAATCTGATATTTTTTCTTTTGATTTGGCTGATTTTATCATCTCAAATATTTTAGGCAGGTAATTATAATATTCATCTCT
>CAYZAZ010000003.1:0-11274 GCA_964476545.1 uncultured Gammaproteobacteria bacterium | reverse complement strand
ATCTTTTGCATCATAAATTCCAATCGGATCCCAGTCCTTCCAGATAATTTGGTCAACTGCATTATAAAGTTTTAAATCTTTTTTAGATAATCGTCTATTCATATTGAATAAATTTATTGAGTGTTTTTCCTTTTGGATGGTAAAAAAAGCAATAAATCCAGTTGTTATAAAATTATAAATAAAAAATGCAATTAATAATCCTTCAAGGCTAGCGGGGGCAGTATCTGAACAGTATAGATCAATCGCACAAATGCCATATGAAAGTAATATAATTGGCAAAAAAATCATAACTACATCTAAGAGAGAGAATAGTATAAGACTACTCTTTTTAAAATATTTCCTCTTATTATATGAAGGAATGTATCTTGGACAAAAATAGAAAAAGGTAAAAAGGAAAATAGCCCATTCAGTTCCAAATATCACATTGGATAAATATACAAAACTAGCTTTAACTAATATTATAATTAATCCAATCAAAACCCAAAAAAATATGACGGGATGGATTGAATTTATCAAAGACTCAATTTTAGATTTGTGCCAATGCATAATAAGAAATTAAAAACAACCTCGGGGGTTTGGGAGATTGTTGAGACAGGCTAAAAGTAATACATTTTATTTTTTGGCGGAGAAGAAGGGATTCGAACCCTTGAAGACCTTGCGGCCTTATACGCTTTCCAGGCGTACGCACTCGTCCACTATGCGACTTCTCCAATCAATTTTTTAAAAGCATTTCCTCCCTTATATTTTTTTATTTGCCTTTCTCGTTTTCAGGCGTACACATCACCGCTATTTAGCGGGACCCCGCCAAAGGCGGTGGCTTGTCCACTATGCGACTTCTCCTGCTATTTTTCTTCTAAATTATAGCAGTTATTTTTTATATGAACAATTTATCTGATTATTATGTAAAAACTCAATTAATTGATTAATCAATTAATTGAGTTTGTGACCTGTAATTGTAATTAATTATAGAGTTATCCACAAAGATATTTATTTTTCAGTTTAAACCTATAGTTTATTTATTGGATAAATTATGAATCTGTTATAATAATTGAAGGAAATATTGAAGCAAAATTTAGTTATAATCTGGGCGGGTGGCGAAATTGGCAGACGCGCAGGGCTTAGGACCCTGTGTCTTGTATAAAGACTTGGAGGTTCAAGTCCTCTCCCGCCCACATTTCACATAGGTTTCCCACTTTGCATAAAGCTTCCACCTTCGCCAAGGCTTCGGTGGACAAGTCGTGGGATTAATGGAAAACATATGTCTTTCATAAATAATTTTCTAAAAAATCATCCATTAAAAGAAATAAGAATTAATAATGTTGTTGGAAAATATATTGTGGGAGGGAAAAGTAAGATTGGTTTTATTATTTTCCCTGGTGGAGGGCAGGATGTGTATTCAAGCTATGATTTAATAGATGCTTATGAAAAAAAATACAAAGTAATTTCTTCGAGTATTGAGGGGTTTAATGATCTAAGTAGCTATTTTAAATTTGTAGATAAAATTCTTGAAATAGAAAAGATTGAAAAAGTGATTATTTATGGACTTTCATTAGGTGGGTTTATTGCTCAGCATTATGTAAGGGAAAATAAAGACAAGATTTTAAAATTAATTCTTTCGCATACAGGCTCCACTCGATCAATATATATTAGAAAAAAAGTAATAATTCCAGGAAAATTTTTGTATTTTTTTCTTCCGCTTATTCCATTAAGATTTTTAAAATTTTTAGTAAGAAAAAATTCGGGTCGAGTTCAAGCGGGATCATCTGATATTCTGGGACTTTGGAAAAAATATTCTTCAAACGAAAATTTAGCAAAAAGAAAAATGTTTATTGATAGATTTGGATTAAATTTTTTGAATAGAAAATATTTGAGTTCATTTTATCGATTAGGAATTAATATGGAAAAGGAAGAAAAAAGCTGGAGGTGGGAAGATTTGAAAAATTGGAGTAAGAATATATTAATCATCAAGACAGTGAATGATCCTTTAGCTCAAGATAATGGAGTATTAAAAAGATACTACCCAATGGCAAAAGAGCATATTTTTCAAGAAACTGGACACCTCTCCCCTTTTATCAGATTTGAGGAGATGAAAAAGATAATTGAAAAGTTTATAGTAAAATGAAATATGCTTAAATATTTATTAGCTAAAATAATTACGACTAAACCAGATATAATTCAATTTGTAAAAGATCGCAAATATGAGAGATCTTGGATTATTCCCCTGCTTCAAAATAAACCCACGGAAAAAGAAATCGATAATTATTTAGTAAAAGAAAAATTTGGAGTTATTATTGTTGAATATATCTGGAATTCAAAAGATGATAATAATCGTTTTGTTTTAACGCTTTTTTTAGATAAGAAATGTGCGCTTCAGGACCCAAAAAAATTTATCGAAATTTGTTTAGATAAATTCTATAACTATGTAGATTTTACTGACTTAGTAAAATTTATCAATGAACAGATTGTAGGAGTGGAGTATTTATTTCAATATCCAGTAGATTCAATTAATTTAAGTGTATTTAATCATTGGTTATCAGTGGGGCCGGTAGAGCTTTGGCAAAAGAGTGAAAAATACGACAAGCAAAAAATTATTGACAAAATTAAATCTCGGCCGGAAATAGAAAAAACAAAACTTAATTATCAGGGATTATTATTTCGGTTTAATATAAACGGGAATTTTAATGGGCCATATTATGGAATAAAAACCCCATGTTGTGATAGGCTTGGAGACAGTTGGTTAATTAATTATGAGAAAGTGGGTTATTGGATTGAAAAAATGATTGGGGTAAATTAAATAACGTGGCATGTTGTTTAGGTCATTAAGACAATCCTTTACATATCGGATATGGAAAAAAAATTTATCGATAAATTGGCCTTGATTCATTTAAAAGATAAAAAAATTCTTATTACTTTGAGTCGAGGGAAAGATACGTGGTATATTCCTGGAGGAAAAAGGGCGCAGGGTGAAACGGATATTCAAGCATTAACTCGGGAGATAAAAGAAGAATTAAATGTTGATCTTATTGAGGAAAGTATTAAATTATATGGGATTTTTGAGGCACCGGCTCACGGAAAAGAAAATATGATTGTGCGAATGACGTGTTATTTTGGAAATTTTTCTGGTACACCTATCCCCTCTTCTGAGATTGAAAAGTTAGATTATTTTTTGTATGATCAAAAAGGTAAAACATCGGCGGTTGATCATCTAATTTTTGATTCATTAAAAAAGAAAGGTTTAATTATATGAAGACAATTTGTGTTTTTTGTGCTGCAAATGAGGTAGAAAAAAAATATATTATTGATGCAAAAAAACTTGGTTTGTTAATGGTTAAGAATAAATATGATTTAGTGTGGGGTGGATCAAATCGAGGACTTATGAAGGTAATTGCCGATAGTGTGCAAGAAGCCGGTGGGAAAATAATTGGGATTACAATGGAAATGTTAAAGAATTCTCGGAGAATGAATGCGGATGAAATGATAATTACAAAAGATTTATCGGAAAGAAAAACCTTACTTTTAAAAAGAGCGGATGCAATTATTTTATTAGTTGGTGGATTAGGATCATTGGATGAAATAGCTGAAATTCTCGAATTCAAAAAACATGGGGTTCACAACAAGCCTATTGTTGTTTTAAATACTGATAATTTTTATGCAGGATTAAAGGATCAATTATTTAAAATGAAAAAAGAAGGGTTTATTACTAAAGAATTAAGCGACTTAATTTATTTTGCAAAGACTCCGAATGAAGCGATTGAGTATATAAATAAAATGCTTTTATAATTACTATTATAAGTTGGTCACTTCGGAAGTGGACTTTCGCTTATATTCTTTTTTTCCAAAGAATAGATAGAGCCATATGAGATTAACTATTCCAATGGAGTAAATATCCAGTATCTTTTTTTTATGATACATAAGATCAGTATTTAATCCCCATTTCCAGTGAGTATTTATCCCTGAGTGTGGAGTCCAATAAACTGTTTTTTTGTTTTCATACATATAGAGATTAATCTTTGACTCAAGTTGCCATCCTGTGTTTGATTTATCTAATATTTCCTGAAGATACTGTTTTTTTACAATTCTTTCTCCGGTACTTAGAACATCTCCTCTGAATATTTTTACAAATAGAGGGGCTTTTATTCTTCGCAAAACAAGCATATCAATATTTGGATTTTCTTGGATTACTTTTACTGCATTGCTAATTTCAATATGACTGAGGTTGCGAAGGTCAGCATCTAACAATAGAATAAAATCACTCTCGGTATATCTTAATCCTTCGAGTATTGCTCCCGATTTACCAACATTTTTGTTTAATCGGATAAGCCTGATGTTAGGATATTTATTTTTTATAATTTCTGCTTGGTCCTTGTCAGATGCGTCATCAACACATATAATCTCAGAAAATTCTTTCACTTTTATCACTTCATCAAGAACGGTAAATAATCGTTCATCTTCATTCCAGAAGGGAATAATACAGGATACTTTTTGATTATATTTTTTTTCTTTATTCATAGATTGATTATATCAATTAAAAGGAATATCCAAACGTAGGTTGGTATAATTGCGAAGTCAGAATGTTTGAATATAAGTTAATTTAGTAAAAATTAGAATATAGAAAATATTATAAGTTGGTCACTTCGGAAGTGGACTTTACAAATTAGAAAAAGTATTATATCTTCATAATTAGTATGCCTTCAAGAACGGATGTATTTTATAATGATGGAATTTATCATATTTTTGATAAGACAATAGATAATATTCCTATTTTTTCAAGTGATAAAATTGCTAATGAATTTATTCGTACCTTTTTGTTTTACAGGTCTGTTAAACTTCCCTATCGTTTTTCTAAATTCAAAGATTTAGACATGAAAACAAAGAAAATTAAATGGGAAGAAATTATGAAAAGAGAATATTTTAAAGTTGAAATTTTATCTTATTGTCTTATGCCAAATCATTATCATTTACTAATTAAGCAAGTTAAGGAGGATGGGATAAAAACTTTTATGGCAAATATTTTAAATTCAATAACTCGTTATTACAATATTTTTAATGAACGAAAAGGACCGGTTTTTCTTACGCAATTTAAGTCGAATCAAATAAAAAGCGAAGAACAACTAGTATATGTTTCGAGGTATATTCACACAAATCCGTTTGCAAGTTCTTTAACTGATATTAAGGGAATATTTTCTTATCCATTTTCTTCAATTGATGTTTTTTTAGAGGAAGGTAATAATAAAAACAGAATTTATACAGATTCTATCTTAAATTATTTTAAAAATAATAGAAAAAAGTACGCGAATTTTATTTTAAAAAATGCTGAAGATCAGAAAATGAGACATTGGGTGAAATATATTGATAAATTTATTTAGTAGTTATTAAGGTATTTGATTTTATAATACTATAAGTTGGTCACTTCGGAAGTGGACTTTATGGTGTGGATGCTGGGGGTAAGGGTTCGGGCATTAGTATAACTACATTGGTTTGGGATGGATCGTTGTTTATTTCATTATTCCAATAAATTGTTCCGAGTTCTGTGGGTTCGGACAGTTTTTCTTTGTCTGAATTTAAAAAGAATTCCATATCTGTTTTTCCAGCTTTATTTGGAGCGATAACAGCAACTTTAATTATTTCAGGTAATTCGTTTGGTTTATTTAATGAGTAGATATATCGTTTTTTAGATATACCAACATAATCATTTCCAAGTAAAATTTTATCTATTCCGATTATTTTATCTTCTTGAGATGTAAATTCACGAACAATAGGACACATTCTTCCGTATATTTCAACACAGCCGACTAATAATTGTTTATCAACGGTAGTGAAATTTTTGTTAAAATCATTTTTAAGATATTGATTAAACCACAGAACTGGTTGACTTTCTAAGTTAATCTCAGCATATAATTTTTCTGTTCGAGGAACATTTTGTAAATTAGCTCGTGTTTGATTAAGTTGTGATTCAATACTAGCATCTTTAGCGAGAGCGACCATTAAGGCCGATTTTAGAAAATCGCTTTTACTTGAATAGGGTCCATTATTTTTATCATCTTTACTTATTTCGGCAATTATTTCACGAAACATTAAAGTGCGGGCTGAGGGAGGCCTTGTGGAAGTTGCTAATTCTGTATTATCATATAGAGGAGAATCTCCAACAGTAGTAGTTTCTTGGAAAAAGCGAATATAGTTGGTTAGCGAGTCGACATTTGAATACCATTGTTCATCAATGGGTTTTAATTCTTCTTGACTAAGATTTTTATCAGGCAGATATTTTTTGGAAAGTTCGTCTTTGATGATTTGATTGTAGGTTACTCCTACTTGAGTTATTCTTCGCATATATGTTAATAATTCATTCTGGAGATATTGTGGTCCTTTAAGAAATAGATCGTTAGTTTTTCCGTGGGCATTTCCGTATGTGGCTAGGATATTTGTACGAGTTGGTGCTCCCGTAGGAGTATTTTCGGCGATTACTCGCCAAAGATGATAAGCCATTTCTAAATTTCGAACATGTATTAAGCCTTTTTGATAACCCATTACGGGTACTTTATCAAAGGTATTGATAAATTCTTCAAACTTTATTTCATTTTCTACTTGTTTTTCTACTGCAGGATTTCTTCCTGATATTTCAATAACCTCAGTTGTTTGTTCTGGTTTACAATCAATGACGCTATGAAGTTGAGTTCCGGCATATATTGCACTGCCAAGGGTAAAGATGTATGCAGGAGCAAGTTTTAAAACGTTAAGCTTATTAAGCTTATTATCTTTAGTAGTTTTGGATTTTTTTAGAATTTCTTGACTAGTTATTAAAGCTGTGCCGAGTATACTCAATGCGACGCCAACATCAAAGGTATTTTTTGTTATTTTTTTAAGATTTTCTGTTGTTAATACATCTATTTCAGCATCAGCGGTTATTATATTAGCCCCATTTTTAATTAACTTTTGCTTATTGGTTGCACTAATTGCTAATTTTCTTGGGTCTGATCCGACTCCTGGATCAGTACAAATATTTCTTGTATCTTTTTGTTGTCTTAGTTCATCTGGATTTGCTTGTAATTCTGTTAATAAAGAATTATTACTTTGTTCTCCAGTTAAAATTGTTGCTTCCATGTCAGTAAATGTCTGCATGGTTTTGTCTAAGATATTATGGTCTCCAGGTTTTAATATTAAGCGACATTGGTCTGAGGTTAAATGGAGAAAATTTAAGATAGCTTTGTTAACAAGCGGGTCAGCTTCAATAGTTTTTTCAGGTTGACCAATAACTTGATTTAATTTTTGTGTTGGGATAAAAAGTGCGCCAAGTGCAAGGCCAGTTGCTTGTAAAAAAGCTCTTCGGGAAAGTTTGAATTCTTTATGGGCATATTGAGAATTTTTATATTATATCATATGTATTATAGGTTATTACATATTAAATATATAGGAGGAAGTAGGATTTTTTTAGGCGAAAGTGAGGGCGGTGCCGGATTTATTGGCGCGACCGGTACGGCCAATCCGGTGAATGTAATCTTCGTAAGTTTGGGGAACGTCGTAGTTAATGACATGGGTGATATTGGCAATATCAAGTCCGCGGGCGGCGACATCTGTGGCCACCATGACTTGAACAACATCTTCTTTAAACATACGAATGGCCTGTTGTCTTTGGTACTGGGGTTTATCTCCATGAATGGAAGTGACTTTAAATCCTTTTTGGTATAAATCACGAGATAAGTTCTCTACTCCCATTTTGGTGCGACCAAAAACCAAGACCTTTTTAAACTCTTCCATTTTAAGTAGTTCGGCTAATTTTTGACGTTTCATTTCAAAATTAACAGAAATAACCTCTTGTTTAATATGAGCAACCGTTTCATTTTTCTTGACCGAAATTGTGATTGGATTTTTGACAAATGATTGAATTAAGGAATTAATTTCTCGAGAAACAGTTGCGGAAAAAAATAAAGATTGTCGTTTTTCTGGTAAATGAGAAATAATTTCACGAATGTCATTGATAAATCCCATATCAAGCATTTGATCAGCTTCATCAAGGACAATCATAGAAAATGTTTCTAAACGCAAAATTCTTCTTTCGATTAAATCTTTAAGTCGGCCTGGTGTACCAACGACGACATGAGGATTATTTCGCAAATCTCTAATTTGGGTATACATGGAAGATTTTCCGATACAAAAGGCGCTCCAAATTGGAAGTCTGTCGGTAAAAATTCGGAGTTCATCACGAATTTGCAGAGCAAGCTCTCTTGTTGGAGTAATAATCAAAGCTCGGTATGTACGATCTTTGAGAATTTTTTCAATTAGCGGTATTAAAAATGCCGCTGTCTTACCTGTTCCAGTATTGGCTATACCAATAACATCTTTTCCATCGCGAATTGCAGGAATACCCGCCACCTGAATAGGTGTAAGTGCGGTATATCCTCGACGAAGAATCGTCTCATTCATTTGGCGCGGTAGGTTAAGGGTGTCGAAGCTTACGACAGGTGCTGGTGACTCAATAACTGAATTAGTTTTCACTGTAGCACGTCTGATGTATTCATGAATAGATGGCATAGACTTACGTCTAGGGAATCTATTTCTTCCAGAATTAAATCGGGATTGACGACCATATTGGCTATACATACGCAATAAAGGAACAAATAATAATGAAAGTTGTAAGAGCTAAGGTAAGCTCTTCTAAATAAATTAAGAAGAACTTTATAAGTACAGTTTACGAAAGTACAAACGCAATTCCTTACAATCTTTAAATAGGATTATACACTACAGGATAAATGAATGTCAAGGGCAGATTTTAGTATAATAGCATATGCTGAAAAAAATGTTTCCAGATTTTGGGGTAAAAAATATTCGACTTTACTATTTATTAGCTATTTTTTTAAATGGCTGGTTTATCCTTCCTAACTGGGTTTTTTATTTTTTAAAATATTTAAGTATTAGTCAAATAAGCCTCATTGATGGAATAGCAATTTCAATTGGATTATTAATGGAAGTGCCATCAGGCGCACTAAGTGATTTACTTGGGAAAAAAAAGATGATGATTTTTTCAAGTCTGATTATAGCGATTGCGTGTTTTCTTTATCTTTTTTGTAAATCTTTTGGGATGTTTCTTGTGGTTGATATTTTAATTTTTATTGGTTTTTCTTTTCAGTCTGGGACAAGGGAAGCATTTGCTTATGATTCATTAGCGGAATATAAAAAAGAAAGCTTTTATTCGGTAGTTGCCTCAAAATTTACAAGTATTTCTATTGTCATGTCGACGATTAGTTTTTTTATTGGAGGTTTATTATATCGTTTTGATTCCCGCTTGCCTTTTGTTGCCTGGCTAATTTTTTTAATTATTTCAGTTGGAATTATGCTACAGAGTAAAGAGCCGAAGGTTGATACGAATAAAATGTCTTTAAAAAATTATTTAAATCAAATGAAAGATGGTTTTTTGGCGATATTTAATAAAAAACTATTCATTTATATTATTACAATATTGGGGGTTGCGATTTTTGTTAAGCTCTATCAAGGGGTTGTGCGCCAATCATTAGCTGGCTATTTTGGTTTTACGGGTGAAACATTTGGGTATCTGCTGGGTTTGGTGGCGATTCCGGCCGCTTATTTATCTTTTCACTTAGATTTTTTGATTGAAAAAATTGGGAGTAAAAAATTACTTTTGATTGTGGCCTTTTTTTATAGTTTGGCGTTTTTTATTGGTTTTTCAAGTCGTTCTTTATATACGGGTATTATTTTATTTTTTATTATTAATATGATGGAAAAAATCGGTGAACCTTTGGTTTCGGTTTTAGTAAATGAAAGAATTGATTCAAAGCATCGGGCGACGGCACTATCTGTGATTGCCTTGATTAGTCAGATTCCATATGTTGTGATATTGCTTTGGTTTTCTTTTATGATGGAGGTGAAAAATTTATCTAGCTTGCAACTAATTTATGCAGGTTTTATGGGGTGCATTTTTATTTATTCTTTATTTTTATTTACTTATAAATTTTTTAATGGTGCCAAGAACAGAATAAAAAATTAGTCTGAAATAATAAATAAACTTGTTTAATTTATTTGACTTAATCGCATAGCCAAAATTTTTCATTGGCCGTAAATATCGGTTGTGACCGGCATTGTGGACAACGGCGATTTTTTGACCATCTTTAGTAAAAAACAAACCATTTTTTATGGTAAATCCTTCTTTGACGGTGCCAATCATAAAATTATATTTTTTATCAAGGAGTTTTACTTTATTTTTGTATAAATAATAATTGAGAGCGACTTGGTCGGGTCCATAGGCGTGCTTATTGGCGATAAGGCGCTCCATTTTAATACATATTTCAATAAATTTTTTTTTGGGACCAAGAATAAAACCGGCATTTAAAACCGGTTTTTTTATTAAAAAATCATAAATTTTTTTACTATTTTTCCAGCCAAAATTAAAAGGAATAAACGCTTCATAGAATAAGACCTCTAAATCAAGGGCAATGGCACGAAATTTTGTTTTATCTTTTTTAAAAAGATGAGAAATATCTTCTTGAAAAATAATATCTCCGCCATCGGCAAAAAGTACTTGATCATAATTTGTAGTTTTTAAAAATTGAGCCGCGTCAGTAAATCTCTTATTGACGATATGTCCTGAAGAAACGCAGTTTACAATTATGACATTTTGTTGAAGTAATTTTTTCTTTTGATTGTTTGTGAGGCCATAATCAAGCACGATAATATCAATATTTTTTAAATTGATGTTTGTTTTGAGTGATCTTAGCCAATGATTGAGGAAAAAATTACCATAATGAAAATCAATGCTGGTAATAATCACGTTTTTTTTCATCTCCATGGTATGCTATTATAGTATTAATTATTAAATTATATTACCAATATGGAAGAAAATAAAAAAAATTCTTGTCCAAAGTGTGGGTCGGCTTTAGGGGAAGTAGTGGTTACTAAATCAGGAAAAAAATTACAACGCTGTTCAACCGGATCATATAATAAAGACACGCGACAAGTAGAAGGCTGTGATTATGTAAAATGGCTAGCCGAGGAGCCAGTACAACTAGATGAGAAATGTCCCAAATGTAGCGCTCCCCTTTTGATGACGATGACTCGCTTTGGAAAAAAGATGAAAAAATGTTCAACAAATAAATGGGATCCAAAAACAAAAACAGCATCTGGCTGTGATTTTTTTGAATGGGTTAAGGCGACGGTCACGGAACTGGATGAGATTTGCCCCACTTGTGGAGCGCATTTAGTAAAAGTGGAAACACCAAATGGAAAAAGAATGAAAAAATGCTCTACTTCAGGTTGGGATAAAGAAAC
>CAYZAZ010000002.1:24357-48504 GCA_964476545.1 uncultured Gammaproteobacteria bacterium | reverse complement strand
TTAATTATTGGCACAAAAGATGCGCTCTATTTAATTCGTGATGCTCGAGGGATTCGGCCACTTGTTTATGGACAAGTAATGGGAGAAAATAATACGCCAATTATTCTTGCGGCGTCAGAAACAAAAGCTTTAACGGAGATGGGAGCGAGTGAATTTTCTGAAGTTATGCCGGGAACAATTATTAAATTTACTAATAAAAAAGAACCGGAGATTATAAAACTTGAAGAAGCGAATGTAGAACAAGCATCATGTATTTTTGAAAATGTATATCTTGGAGAGGGGGGATCAAAAAGTCTAAATCCACGAGAGTATTCAGAAGCAATTGATAAGGCTTCGACAATACTAACAACTCGGCAAAGAGCGGGTGAGATATTAGCTAGAGAAGCACCATTAACAAAAAATGATGTTGACTTGGCAATTGGAATTCCCGGGACTGGAATTGCCGGGGGCGAAGCCTATGCCCGAATATGTGGTATTCCATATTCTCAAGCCATAACTGATAAAGATAAGCAAGATAAAAGAACTTTTATGTCGGCTCAAGTTGATTCAATTTTAGAGAAGGTATTAAAACATTTTAATTTCAATGGAAGAATGTTGCGAGGAAAAAGAGTTGTTTTAATTGACGATTCAATCGTGAGAGGAAATGTTACGTTGGGTTTAGTGCGTCTGTTAAAAGAAAATTATGGAGTACAAGAAGTGCATCTGCGGATACTAAGTCCACCAATAGATAAAATATGTTTTTTAGGAATAAATACAAGGAAACAAGATGAGTTAATTGCGGCAAGAAATAATGGTGATGTACAAAAAATTCAGGAGGAAGTTGGAGCCAACTCTTTAGCATATTTAAGCGGGAGGGGTTTGATTGAGGCGATAACTGGGGATTCTTTGACAAAAGGTTTTTGCATGGGTTGTATGGCGGGATTTAAATATCCAATTGATGAATTTGGAAAACCGACTAATTAGTTTTGACAAACTAATACTAAATTAGTAATATATAATTAATATTATTAATTTAGACAGATATGAATCAATCAAAAATACTTTTAATCTTGGGAATCGTTGCTATATTAGGAATTGGTGGGGTAATGTATTCGAAAAATAGTAACATGGAAGAAAAATCAGTAACGGTCGAACAATCTATTCCAGTAGAAAAGTCAGTTGAAGATGAAGTAAAAGAAGTCGAGATCGAAGCTGGGAGTTTTTATTACAAACCAAATGAAATAAGAGTAAAAAAAGGACAAAAAATAAAAGTTACTATAAAAAGCGTGAGCATGATGCATGACTTTAATATCGATGAGTTAGGGGTTAAGACGCCAATTATCAAGGATGGCGACATGGGATCAGTCGAATTTGTCGCGGACCAGGTCGGCGAATTTGAATACTACTGTTCAGTTGGCCAACACCGTCAAAATGGTCAGGTTGGAAAACTAATTGTGGAGTAAGGTATGGAAAATTTTATTCCGGGAATGATTATGGCGCTTCGCGAAGGTCTAGAAGCATTTTTAATCGTGACAATTATTGTTAAATTTCTAGAAAAAACTAACTATCATCATCTTAAAAAATATGTTGGAATTGGTATTTTTATAAGTATTGTTTTATTATCTGTAATCGGATTTCTTTTAAATTTAGGAATTGGATTTTTATCAAATGAAATTGTTGGTAAATTATGGGAGAGTATATTTAGTTTAGTGGCCGTGAGTTTGGTAATCAGTTTCATCATTTGGATTATTAAAAAAGGGCAAAATATTAAGAATCATATTGAGAGTAAAACGGCGACCAATCTTTCAAGTAAAGGAATAGTTGTTCTAACAACTTTATTAATGCTTCGGGAAGGAATTGAAGTCCTCGTTTTTGCTTTTGCAGGGCAGTATCAATTTTTTTCGGTTGTAATTGGTGTATTTTTGGCACTGTTAATTTGCGTCTTCATTTATTATTCGTTAATAAAAATTAATTTAAAATTATTATTTAACCTTACTTTGCTTTATTTAATTTTGCAGTCGGGGTATTTATTTGGTTATGGAATTCATGAGGGGCTTTCAGCCCTATCACATCTTGGCTATCTGAAAGAAAATAGTGTCTTGCTTATTAAATTATTTAATTTTTCAAATACTATTTTTAATAGTAAAGAAGGTGGAATAGGAATTGTTTTAAATATTTTGTTTGGTTGGTATTCGAAACCAGAATGGCTCCAGTTTGTTCTTCAGTATTTAGTAACATTTGGGCTTTTTGGAATGTGGATGAAAAATATAAATAAAAAGGTAAAATAAAAGAATGAATTGGTTTTTTTTGACGATTATCAGTGCGATAACTTATGCTGGGGCAGAAATAATTGGGAAGTATGTCAGTGATAAAAAATCAGAACCTGTTTTTATTGGCATTATCGCCGCAATATTTACCACATTTGTAACTTTTGGGTTTACTACTTTAGAGGAAGTAAAAATACCAATAAATATTTGGGCCATCACTGGACTTCTTGCTTCGGCGGCTTTGGTGGCGGTTGGAATTATTACTTATTACGAAGGATTAAAACATTCTGATATATCTGAGTTTGGACTTCTAAGTCGAAGTCGGACATTAATTATTGTACTTGGAGGAGTAATAATTTTTCGGGAGAGGTTTAGTTTTTTTCAAATAATAGGAGCGATGTTAGTCATGTATGGTGTTTTTCTTCTTTCTTGGGAAGGGGGAAAATTTAATTTTGGTAAAGGATCAAAATTTGCCATAGCAACGGCAGTATTATTTAGTCTTGGTTCTTTATTTGATAAAGCGGTGATTTCATATTATTCAGCGACAATGTATACGTTTTTAGTTTATTTATTTACGGTTGTTTTTATGTTGCCTTTTGCTTTGTTGCGATATCTTGAAGGGAAAAAATTACCAAAAAAATCTACATTAGGTTTGTTATTGATTATTGGTACTTTATATGGGATATCTGCATATTGTATTTACGCGGCATATTTAGTAAGGGGTCCAATATCGCTTGTTACTCTTGCAAGTCAATTTGAAATTCCAATTACAGTATTGTGGGGAATATTTATACTCAAAGAAAATAAACGGATATTGCCAAAATTAATTAGCATGGCACTTCTTATAATGGGGATTATTTTGTTAAAGTAATTAATTTAAAATTACTTGATAATTTTTAAAATATAGATTACATTATATTCATGGTTAAGAAAAACAAAAATAATCAAGTAGGTATTTTTATAATTTTAGTTATAATTATTGGAGTCATTATAACTTCTTTTTATCTTTCTAAAAGTCAACGATCAGTTTCAACTAAAGCAGCGGTTAACAATTCAAAAACTAGAATGGTTCCATTGGCAACAAATATTACTCCGGACTATAGTAATAAAAGAGCTTTAGATTTAAGAGATGGGTATGTAGTCTTTAGTGGTAGTTTTGGAGCAAAAGTAAATATTTCCCAAAATACTATAACAATATCTGATTCAAATTTGCAAAAAATTACTAGAGTTATTTCAATAAGAGGAGATAGAATAAATGAGAAGCCATATATTGTTGAAGTTACAGCAGTCAATAAGGCAATTCTTTTACCTAAAGTAGGTAATTATTTTGGATTAGTTTTTGATTATTTGGATTATGGAAGGTTTTATCGATTTATAATTAACCCACTTACTGGAGAATGGTTAATTGACAAATTTATTCCTTCTTCTAATTCATATGTGGAATTAGGTAAGGGGACTATTAAGTTACAGCAATATGGTCTTAATAATATCTATGGATTTGCAAATGTAAGAATGAAGGTAGAAAGAAATAATGAAAAAATTAATACATACATTAATGACTTATTGGTCAAAGAAATATCTGATTCAACTTATAAAAATGGCAAGGTTGGAGTAATAATGAGATCTCCATTAATATATGATTCAATGGATGAAGTTTCCAAACAAGTTTCATCACTTTCATCAGCTTCAGGTAAAATACCTAATCCTTCGATTGTTGAGTTTTCAAACTTAACTTTTTATTCGGCTAAATAAAGAACCTTCTTAATGATTGACATATAACCTATAGTATTGTATAATTAGGCCTTAAATATATGTTTCAATCCCTTATTTTTTCCATCACAATTTTCGTGGCTATTTTAACCAGGCCGGTTGTGACGCTTACACCTAAGGTTCTTTCTGAGGCTAATTATTCCTTATCTAACCGTTATCAAGACTCTTTTGTCAATAGTGTTTTTTCTGATAATATTCTATTAACGTTAGCCTATATGAGTGGCAAAGTGAAAAAAGGAAAGCCGATAGAATGGAATAAGGTTAAGACTTCTAGTGTTAGCAAAATAATTTTAAAACCTGGACAAACATTTGCTTTTCATGATATAACGCTTGAAAAATATAAAAATAAAATTGCGTTGACAACTAATGCTCATTTTAATTACAGTGAAGGATTTAGGTCAGATGGATGGTTAGTGGGTGACGGGGTTTGTCACCTTGCATCATTTATGTATGTTGTGTCAAAAAAAGCAGGGCTTGTACTTGAAGCTCCAACTCGTCATGATTTTGCTAAAATTCCAGATGTCGAAAAAGAAGCCGGGGTATCTATTTTTAATACGAGCGCGACTCAAAACTTGTATGTTACCAATAATTTAAATAAAACAATTGCCTTCGTATTTACTCACAAACAAAATAATTTAAATATCAAGGTTGAACAGTTTAATTAATCTTTACAAAGTGTAATAACTATACTATTCTAATAGTGTGATAAAGAAATATTTTAGTTATTTATTTATATCTGCTATTTTAGCTAGTTTTTTTTATCCGTTTATAACACAAAAGCTAATTCTCTGTGCAAATACCGGGAATTGTAATGAAAAACCAATCTTAAAAATCGAAAATAATGCGTTGGGTATTTTTAATAATCAGAGATTTCAAGCTCCAAATATTTACCTTGCTGAAAACAAACAAAACATTTTAGGAAAAAAAACTTCTTTTGAAAAAAAAACTATTTATGTTAATTTAACAACACAAACTTTATTAGCCTATGAAGGAAGAAAATTATTCATGCAAACACCTATTTCTTCAGGGTTATGGGGAAAAACACCGACGGGTGAATTTAGTATTTGGTCGATGTTTCGCTCGACGAGAATGAGTGGAGGACAAGGAGCTGATTATTATAACCTTCCGAATGTGCCTTATGTGATGTTTTTTTCAAATAATGAAGTAGCGGGCAGTCGGGGGTTTAGTTTGCACGGAACTTATTGGCACAATAATTTTGGTCATCCAATGAGTCATGGATGTGTGAATATGAAGACATCAGATGTGGCGAAACTTTATGGTTGGGTTGCTAATGATACAAAAATAATAATTTTTGGCGAAGCGCCTATTTAATATGAATTTTTTTAAAAAAATATTAAAATCAATTTTTATAATTACATTTATTACGAGTTTGATTTTATTAGTCTTATTTCAGAGAAATAGGCAAATTCGACAGCAGGTATTGGCCAATATTCCCTCTTTAGAAATTCCAAGTCCGACTATGGTTTTTTCTTTACCTATCCAGACAGAAAGTCTTGGATCACCTGACGGAAGTAAAACTTTAATAATGAAAAAAGAGCAAATAAAAGATAAAGTGAAGTATACATTTTTTGTTGATGAACTTATTTTTCAAAAAGAAGAAGTATTACAAAACTTAACAATTCCCTATAATTCCTGGTCTCCTGATAATAAATATATTTTTTTTAAAGAATCAGGGGCGAGTATAAACAACTATTATGTTTTTTATGCTTCGGGAGATTTATTTTCTGAAAATGTGAAATATTTAAATATTCAAGGTCTATTTGAGGAAAAGGTAAAAGGATTTAAGATTGAGGAAGTCACTGGGTGGGCGGCGCCAAATTTAATTATTATCAATACGGTTAGTAGTGAAGGAAATAGGGTATCGTTTTGGTTTGATGTGCCTTCACAATCATTTATTCAGCTAGGAACTTACTTTAATTAATCACCCATTTTATGATATAATTGGGGTTATGCCAAAACCAGTTAAAAATATTTGTTATCGTTGCGGAAAAGAGAGAATTGTTTCTAAAGTTTGGAAAGAAAAAGTTGGTAATTCAATTGTAGAAACCACGGAAAAAGTATGTCCGGATAAAGAATGTCAAAGCATGATTAATAAAGAAATGAAAAAATTAAAAACTACTCGTCAAGATAGAGAACAAAAGAAAATTGAGGCAAATAATAATAGAAAAAAAGAAGCGCTTAAAAATCGATCAAAAAAAAGAAGACCCAATTAAGAGTCTTCTTTTTTTTAGAACGTAAGGAT
The DNA here is from genome assembly GCA_964476545.1 of uncultured Gammaproteobacteria bacterium. Lineage (GTDB taxonomy): Bacteria > Patescibacteriota > Microgenomatia > UBA1406 > GWC2-37-13 > CAYZAZ01. The sequence goes on along the minus strand of CAYZAZ010000002.1, from coordinate 42,225 downwards.
TTAGCAACAGCCTTTTCCTCCATGTCCTCCACAACACTCGTCGTCCCCACAAAGTTCTTCCATTGCTTTTAATTTTTTTTCGATGGAAGCAATTTTTTCTTTATCACCTTTTACTGTGATAATTAATTCCTCTCCTTTATTTTCCATTTTAATTTCTGAATCTTTAAAAAAATTAAACATATTTTTCACCCCCCTTTAGAATTTGTTTTAGGATTTATAATTCCTTCATTATATATCGAAATATTTAAATATGTCAATAGGTAGATTATTTCGAGGGTTTATTAATTTTATGCATAAAACCCAGACAGCAGTCGGCAACTATTTTATTATTAATGGAGTAAAAAGTTTCTTTCCCCTTTTTTTTGGAGGTAATAAGTTGAGCGTTGGTGAGGATTTTTAAATGATGAGAGATGGTCGGTTGAGAGAGCTTAATACTTTTTACAATATCCGAGGCATTAATTGATTTATGTTTTTTTATCAGATTAATTATTTTTTGGCGGTGGAGGTCAGACGCAGCTTTAAAAAAATTGAGCCATAATGGTGAACAACAATTATTCATATATTTAAAAATTTCTATATGTATTATAACAAATCTAAATTGATTAAATGAAAATGTTTTAGTATATTTACATTAATAATTAATAGTTAATTAAATTTATGAAAAAAATTCTTCCGATCGTTGTGATTATATTAGTATTGTTAGGAGTTAGTTATTTTTTACTAAAAGGTAAGGAAAATGTATCGCCTGAGAAAACAGAAGAAAATGGGTCTGTTCAAGTTCAAAAAGAACAAGGAAATATTTTTACAAGTATTAAAGATGCGATAGCTAAATCAATGAGCTTAAAGTGTGAATATCCCGATGAAAAAGGAAATAAAGTGATTAGTTATATTAAAGGAAAAAATATTCGCGTCGTTGGATACGCCACAACACAAGAAAATGGAACCAATGGTAATTTTTTAATGAGAGAGGATAAAATGTATGTTTGGGATGATAAGACGAAAAAGGGATCAGTGATTACATTAAATGTAGAACAGATTACTGGAGCGGCTCAAGAAGCAAATAAACAAAATGAAACAGTGGAAAATATGGAAAAATATAAAGATTATTGTAAAGTGAGCGTAGTTGAAGACTCGATGTTTGAAATTCCAACAGATGTCCAATTTATTGATCCACAGGAGCAATTAAAAGAAAGTGGGATTGATTTGCAAGAATTAATGAAGAAAGCGCAAGTGACTCCAGAAAATGAGCAGTAACTAAGGTTGAATTTCTTTTAAGAAAGGACTATTTTATTAGTGGTATTAAAAATTAATTTTAGTTGGGGAATGCTGTGTAAATCAGCACCTGTGCCGCAACGGTTTACCCGAACAAATTTTTGAATAAAAATTTGAACGGGTTAAGGCCGAGCACCAACTAAATAAAATCAGGCGCAGAATTGTGCCTGACCCCGAGCAGGGAAGTTGTATGGAACATTCATTAACACGACTTGGAATTGATCCAAGTGCAGAGGCGAAATATTTAAATAGTTTAAATTCTCCAGATCGTCTTTCATATTTAGCCAAACAATTAGAAACGCATGAATTACACGTTGTTCGCAATCACGTAGTTTCTCTTCCCTATAATTATTGGTTTTCTGAGGGAAGAATTTTTACAAATGAAAAAAAGACGACGGAATTAGATCTAGACGAAAAAGAAAGAGGTGGTTTGTATAAATTTGGCTTGAAAGAAGCTTTTACGATGGCTCAAAATAACCCCAATCAATTAGTATATCAATATAGTCCACCAGGTCCGGCGAGTTTTAAATTACCGCCTGATCCAGAATATGCCAAGCCTTACGATATTGGCCAGCTATATCTCATGTATTTTGACGGAGAAAAAATAAAGAATATCAGTATTTCAATTAATGGCGATGGTGAAAAGTGGGTGGCGGAAATTTTTGGTAATAAGTATTTTCAAATGCTAAATCACGAAAGCGATATTGAAAAAATAAAAGATTTTATTACAACGCCTATTTTGTCCCAGCAAACAATTGATGACTTTTTAAATCATAATTGGCAAAATCCAAATCGAGTTGTTTTTACTTCAAATAGCTTAGAAAAAGAAACAAAATATATAACAGATGATGTATTAAGAGAAATCAGAAACTCACTTAGTGGGCAGTTACGGGGGAAGATTAATACGGAATTAATTGCCGCTCGCGCTTTGAATGGAGATAAAAAGGTGACAAAAGAAGATATTGAAAGATCTTATTTATTAATGATTGGTCAAGTTATGAATACGGAAGGAGTGAGTAAAACAAAATTTGGGGGAGGGTGTGGTGGAGATGTTGTAAGAGCGGCTGATTTATTTGATCAGAATCCGGTTGCTAAATTGGAAGCATTGCCTAATTTATCATCAGGGTATCGAAAGTTACTGGGGAAAAAGGACTCTGATGAAAATACCTGGGGGTATGATTTCGATTCTAATGGGTGTCGTTTTTGTGCTAGTCAATACGTGGGTCCTTGTCGAATATGTGAATCGTGTACTGGTAGAATTAACAACGGTGAAAAACTAAATTCAAAAAATTAATTATTAATTAAATAAAATTATGAAAAAATTTCAGCTAGACTGGTTAAAATATATGATCGGTTTTTTGGTTTGTTTAATTATTCGACTTATTCCTTTTCGAGTACCAAATATTGAACCGGTTTTAATAACGCAAATGCCTTTTGCTAAAAAATACGGAGCGTTTTCTGGATTTATTTTTGGTATTGGGAGTATTTTTATTTATGATCTTTTGACTGGAAAAGTTGGAGTCTGGACATTTGTCACTGGGTTAGTTTATGGATTAGTTGGAATTGGCGCTTATTATTATTTTAAAAATAAAAGTGCAAGTCCAATAAATTTTCTAAAATATGGAATTATTGGCACTTTAATTTATGATGGATTAACAGGTTTGACGATTGGTCCTTTAATATTTCATTCTTCATTTAATGAAGCGTTGATAGGTCAAATTCCTTTTACCATTTATCATTTAATGGGGAATATTTTTTTTGCACTGGTTATTAGCCCCATGATTTATAAATGGGTGATAGAGAATAAAAATTTAGATAGTCAAGTTATTTGGAGTCGTTTGATAAAGTTTACATCTTAAGAAGCTTTGGGAGTTTTAATTCCATTTATGTTATGATAAAAGTAATATGGTAAATTCTTCAGACAAGACGAATTTTAAAGAATTAGGATTGGATACAACCGATCCTGTAAAACGGGAAATTCTTTCCAAAAGAATTAATGAGCTACCGCTCAAAATACAAGGAACTAAACTTGAAGTTTTGATAAATCAACTTTATCAAGAGTTAGCAAACAAAGGAATAAGTTTTAAACCTAAGTGTTATTTAACAGATGAATGGGGTTGTCCACATGGTATTCCAGTTATTGGCATTCCTTTTTATTTAGCCGATCCTAAACTAAGTCAACTTGAAGGTGAAATTACAGGGATCGAGGCAGAAAATGATGAGGAAATTATGGCATTTTTACGTCATGAATCTGGACATGCTTTTAATTATGCTCACCGGTTGTATCTTCAGCCAGAATGGCGGGGACTTTTTGGTTTATTTAATACTCCTTATAAAGAAGATTATAAGCCAAAACCTTTTAGTTCAAAATTTGTCCGTCATTTACCTGGTTGGTATAGTCAAAAGCATCCTGATGAAGATTTTGCCGAGACTTTTGCTGTTTGGTTAAAGCCTGATTCAGATTGGAAAAAAAGATACGAAGATACACCAGCATTGACGAAGTTGCTTTATATTGAGCGGATTGCTAAAGAATATGGAAATAAAAGTGCGGTTGTTACTGAAGAAACGCTTGATGCTCCAATTGAAGAATTAAACTATACTTTAGTTGATTGGTATGATACAAGCGATGAACCAAAGAAAAAAATAAATCTACCAGTTACTTTTAATGAAGATTTAAAAATTTTATTTCCATCTCCAATCGGTGGATCGGGGCAAAGTGTAACTATATTTTTAAATAATAAAAGGTATAAATTAAGTCAAGAAATAAATAATTGGACAGGGATTGAGCGAGAAATAATTGAAGATTTAATTGATGAATTGGCAAAAAGAGCGGAAATTTTAAGTTTGAAGATTGATCCATTAAAAATTGAAGAAGCGACAATTTCTGTAACGGCCTTTATTACAACCCTTGTTATGAATTATTTATTTACTGATAATTTTGTTAAATTATAAATTATTTTTTTATTATGCAGAAATTAAAAATAACAGTCCTTTTTGATGAAGATAGGGAAGGTCATGAATCTACGCATGATGAAGTGGTTGATCAAGTAGCAAATGCACTGACAGAGAATGGTCATAAAACATCACTCCTTGGGATTCACGATAATTTACATGAATTTCTTGATAAATTAGATGAACAAAAACCAGATTTAGTTTTTAATCTTTGTGAAACATTTGCAGATAATTATTATGGTGAGATGTATGTAGCGGCGGTATTAAATATGCTTAATTTACGCTTTACTGGAACTGGGGCGGCGGGCATGGCATTTAGACAAGATAAAGCAGTGACTAAAAAACTTTTGGCTTTTCATGATGTGCCTTGTCCCAATTATGCTACCTTTGCAAAAGATCGGCTAGAATTTGCTGGAAAGATGAAATTTCCGCTTTTTGTAAAACCCCTTCGTCGCGATGCTTCGGCTGGCGTGGGAGACAAATCATTGGTTAATGATTATTCGAGTTTAATGAAAAGAATTGACTATATTCAACATGAGTTACACGACACGGCATTAGTTGAGGAATATATTGATGGAAGAGAATTTTTTGTGAGTGTGTTAGGAAATTATCCGGCGAAATCTCTACCATTAATTGAATTAGATTATTCTAAGTTAGCTGATGGTCATCCACATATTTATGGAGAAAAAGCAAAATTTGATGAAGGAAGTGAAGAATATCAGGAAATTAATTTTGGAATTGCAACAGATCTTACTCCTGAGCTTCGTGATAGAATTACAACAATTGGTGTGAAAGCGGCCAGTGCTTTACAAGTTTTGGATTATGCGCGAGTAGATATTCGATTAGGACGCGATGGAATTCCTTATGTTGTTGAGGTGAATGCAAATCCATATCTTGAGCAAACGGCTGAATTTGCAGTTTCGGCTTTGCAAGCGGGGATGGCGTATTCAAATATTATTAATCAAATTGTTGAATTGGCTTGGGAGAGATGGGAACAAATATCGCATCAAAAAATAAAAAGAGAGATTATAAAAAAATTAGCGGTAAAAAAACCTTCTCTTGTAAAAGTTGCAGAAGATAAACAAAAAAAATAAATCAGAGTTTTTGAAGTTCAAGGCCAATAACCATGTTGGGTTTCATTAAGATGCTTCTTTGTAATTGGCCGGATACTGCCGTAAGATCTTTAAAATTAACGGTTGCTCCATTGGTGTAATTTAATGTTAATTGGTATGGTCCGTCTATTAAATTATTAAAAGTAATAGGAACTAATTCATTATTTTTATCTTGAGGGTCATAATTAACTAGCACGGTACTGATTTTATTTATACTAGGAGAGAAACTACTAATTGCCCTCACATAAGTACCTTCACCTTCAACTTGGAGTTGAAGATCTTTTAATAAATTTAAGAAACGTAAGGCAAAAAAACGTGGTTTTTTCTCCCCAGTGTATGAAAGTATTCCCCATCTTGGCGTTGGACCGTCTTTTACTTCAAAACTAAACGCCATTTCTAATTGTTTATTCACAAGATTTCTTAAAGAGGCGATAGTGTAGGCGGCGCCACCATCACTATCGGCAAGGGGACTATATGAGGCATCATAGCCCCATTCAGTAATTATTTTAGAAAGATTTCTAAATTTTGGATTAACTTGCAGTAACCAACTATTAAGATTGTCAAGATCTTTGGTGTAATCATCGGGATTAGTTGTATAGTGGTGCCAAGAAATAAAATCCAGGCGAAGATTATTTTTTGAAACAAAATTAATTAAGGTTAAAACCCAATTTTTATAAAGTGCAGTTGTTGCGGGTCCGCCAAATTTGAAAGGATAAGTATTTTGAGCAGTAGAAGCACCAAGAGAAGCGAATTGATAAAGGGTTAAATAGTTTTTATCTCCCCAATATTTAAAACTGCCAAAACTTTCTAAATCTGGTTCGTTCCAAACTTCGTAATAAATATCGGTCAGACCAGTTGGCTTATTACAAATTTTTGAATTAATTCCGCTGTAATGTTCGATGGTTTTTTGGACAAGTAAAGACCATTCATTCCAATTTTTTGGTTTCCCAATTGGGCTACCATCTTCAGACATTACTGAAGGCATATAACCTAAGGCAAAAAAAGGTTTGGCTCCGGTGGCTAAAATATCACAGACGGTGGCGTCAAGATTAGTCCAGTTAAAAGTTAAATTATTGCCGTCGCGACCGACGACATTATAAAAATCATAAAGATGATCAAGGCGAATGTAGCGGGGATTAAGCTCGGTCATTTGAGGAATGACATTTTGAAACATACGGACTCCTGGTTCTTCACCTCCTTGAGCAATGGCTTTCCAATTAGGAATCATTGGGCTGATAATTTTTTTTGAATCAATTACTAAATTAGCCTTGATTGCATTAGCCTTGGAAAAATACTGAAAATAAAAAAGGAGAAATATGGGAGTAATAAGAAGAAGAGCTAAGGCAAATATAATATAAAAAACTGTTTTAAACCTCATGAAGAAATTGTACTACAAAAAATCTAACAATTGGGGAATTTTATTACATTTATCTTTTTCGCCAAAATGACCAGCATTTTTAATGAGAATAAATTTTCCATTTAGTCTTTTATTCATTTCATTTGTTTGAAAAGCGGTTGTATAAGGATCATTATCTGAAGTTACGCAGAAAATTTTCTTAACATTAATTTTTATTTTTTTATGATTAATTTTATTGGGCCAAAAGAGTTTGTGTGGGGCAAATAAATCATCATAATCCCAGCCGGCTATTAAAAACATTTTAGAAAATTTATTTTTTTCGGCCAGTCTCATTGCTAAGGCACAACTTAAGCTATGGCCAATAACTATTGTTTCTTTATTTATATACTTCGATGTATCAATACATCGAAGCATTTTTTTCATATCAGGTAGATTAGTATTCATTGTGGGTAATTCGGGAAGAAATACTTGATAGTCTTTTTTTTCTAACTCTTTTTTTAACCATGGATACCAAATATCTTTTGGTTTGCTGTACCAAGCGTGGAGAATAAGGGCATTTTTCATAGTTAAATAGTAATTTATTTTAATCTAATTTTTTTGGAATATTTTTTTAGCCAAGAGGAAATTTTATTTATTGACCATTTTTTATTTGCAATATTTAATGCGGTTGTCACAATTTCATTTTGTAAAGAAATAAAAGAGTAGTTGTTAAGTTCTAAAAAAATTAAAGCTGAGGCAATAGCCGTTCTTTTATTGCCGTCTATGAACGGATGATTTAAAAGAAGGGAATGAATTAATGCAGATGCTTTATTAAAGATTGTGGGGTATAAATCTATTCCTCCAAATGTTGTTTGTGGCCTAAATACCGCTGATTCAAGTAGGGTCATATCTCGAAGTCCATGACTCCCACCATATGTTTCGATTTGAAATTCATGTATAAGTAGAATTTGTTCAAGAGTTAAATATTTTATTGCTTTTCTCACATTATCTGTTGGCTAGTTTTTTAAATGCTAAACCATACTTTTTATTAATATTTTCTAAAATTTTTAAAAAATCTGGAGTAATGGAAGATGTAAGTCCGTTTTTATTTTGGCTCAAAATAATTGATTTCCCATTTAAGTCATTTTGAACAATGACTTTATTACCAGGTTTTAATCCGGAAGAATTTAATATTTGTTTAGGAATGATTATTCCGTAAGAATTCCCTATTTGAATGATTGTTTGTTCCATAGTTATAACTATGTTATAACATAGTTAATTATTTGTCAAGAGTTACTCAATTAATTGATATATCAATTAATTGAGTTTTTGATTGTTTGATAGAATGGGAATATGTTTGATCAACGAATTAATAAATTAAGAGAAATTTTAAGGGAAAAAAAGATTGACGCTTTATTGATTTCAAATTTTTTTAATATTTTTTATTTAACGGGATTTAGAGGATTATCAGAAAGTGAGAGGGAGGCTTGGGTATTAATAACAGGACGAGATTGTTATTTGTTTACTGATGCAAGGTATGTTGATATCTTGTCATCGCGAGACCCGAAGGGTCGTGGCGATCTTTTTCGCAATGACATAAATATCAAATTAATAACCCGAGAAAAGAAGTTATTACAACATTTGGAAGAAATAATTAGGGACGAAAAAATAAATAGTTTGGGTTTTGAGGGAGAGGATTTGAAGTTTTTTGAATATCAAGGATTAAATAATAAATTCAATAAAATAGTATTAGTTCCAACTACTCAATTAATAGTTAGATTAAGAGAAATTAAAGAAATTAAAGAAATCGAGAAATTAAAAAAAGCGGCTGAGATTGGAGATAAGTGTTTAACAGATATTGTAAAAACAATTAAGAATGGGCAAAAAGAAAAAGAAATTGCCTGGAAAATTGAAAAATGGTTAAAAGAAAAAGGTTATGATTATTCATTTTATCCAATTATTGCATTTGATGAAAATTCAGCTATTCCTCATTATGACACTAAAGCTGGAAGTAATAAAAAATTAAAAAAAGGTTCAGTTATACTGATTGATTTTGGTGTTAAATATCAAGGTTATTGTTCTGATATTACCCGGATGTTTTTTTTGAATCGGCCAAAAACCAATATAATGAATATATATAACATATTGTTGGCCACGCAACAAAAAACAATTAATTTATTAACTACAAGACGATCGTCTTTAAGTTATAAAGATATTGATGAATATTGTCGTCAGCAATTAGCAATGAACAAACATCAATTAACCTATCCGCATTCAACAGGTCATGGTGTGGGATTGGAAGTTCATGAATATCCAAAATTGTCGCTGAGTTCTGAAGATATTTTACAATCAAATCAAATTTTCACTGTGGAACCGGGAATATATTTTGAGAGAAAGTGGGGGATGAGGATTGAGGACACGATTTTATTTAATAAAAAATGCGGGGTTGAAGTTTTAACTAAATTTAGTAAAGGATTAATGATTATTAAATAAATACAAAATTAAATTTTCAATTCTTGTTTCATTTCCATTGTTTTTTCGGCTTCTTTGACTTTGGGTTTTTCAACATCGACAAATTGTTCATTAGCCTGAGCTTTTAATTTTTCAGTAATTTCTTTTTCTCTATCTAAAGATTCTTTAACAGCTTTGGCGGCTTCAAGTTTTGCCTTGAGATAAACCATAAGCTCTTCTCCTTTAAGATTATTGATTAAAAAGATGGGGAGGATATAAGCAATATCGTCTAGTCCTTGATTTTTTACTTGTGGATCTGAGGATAATAATTTATTTAAGGTATTGGTAACAAAAATAGTATCTTGATCGACCCATTGTTGCCTTGAAGTAATATTTTCGGTAACTGGCACTTCACCTTTTTCATACTGCTCTTTCCACATTTTTTTTACTTCTTCATAATCTTCAAGGGCGACAGTTGGTGGAACGGTAATAGTCTCTTCGACGTGTTTTTCAGGTTCAATGGCGTGGGTCATCTGTTTTACTACTTGTTGGTTTGTTTGAGTTGTTTGCGCCGTAGTTTGCAAAATAGTCGCCACTTTTTCTTTTGAAACACCAGTTTCTTTACTAATAGCGTCAGTGATTTTTGTTGGAGAAGAGGCTGCATTTTTAGTAAATGAATTGAGAACATTTTGGACTTGCTCATTTGTTGTTTGTGTCAATTTGGCGACATTTGCAATAGAAGAAATATTAGAAATAGCCGAAGTAATAGCATTTGTAACAGAGGAGGAAATTTTTGTTTGAGGAATATCTTTTAATATTTTCTGTCTTCTTTCCATTTGCTCTACTCGAGAGGAAGAAGTGGCTGTTAGAATTTGGCGGGCAACTTTATCTTCTTTGACGGCGCGGTTGAAAAGTTCAGTACGAATATTCATAAATTTTTGCCGTTGTGTTGGAGTTTCGGCTTTGACGGGATTGGTAAGATATTGTAAGTTACGACTAACTGTTTCCCTTGTTTGTTTATTGGTTTCGACGCGGGCAATATCAGTTAATTTATTTACTGATAAGTTAAGAGATTGACTAATGTTTTCAGTTTTAGTTTTTTTAATTTCTTCAATTGTCTCTAATTTTATTGAAACTGGAATTTTAATTTCTCTTGGAACTTGAAGTTTGGCACCAAGATTGGAAAAGATTGGAATTGGATTTGGTGACTGAGGAGGATTACCTCGTGCTTGATCATACATTGACATTAAAATGTTTTTCATAGCTGCAATTCCATCACAACAATAATCTCTAAAAATTCGCAGTAACCACCAAGGTAAAATTGTTACGGTCCAAAGCATAAGAAGAGTGATGACATATTCAACAAAAGTATCAATATAATTTCCATTATTTAAAGTGGAAAGTTGCTGGGCGGGGCCGCCATATAAAATATTAATGGCGGTTGGATAAATGTAACCATTATTTTTTCCTGCTCTTGAGAAATCAAAAGAAAAAGGAATACCAGCTTTCCAAATTACCGCTACTGCTCCTAAGAAAATTGAAAATAATGGGCCATAAAATAACCATTGAAAAAAGACTCCGATCCAAATCCAACCCACATTTCTAATAAATGCAAAGGAAAAAAGAATGGCCAAAAATGGCGAAACAAATAATAAAAACCAAAGAATTATTTTTCGAAGAAGAAGCATTGAGCCCATTACGTAATAAGTAATATTTGTTAGTTTTAATACAAATACTTCAGCAGTCATAGCTTCTTGTACTTTGAAGTTAAGGTTACGACACCCAATGAAGTCTTTATAATTATTTTCTGGGGTGGCAGTTTTAGTAAAATAAATATTAAAGAGATCTTTTCCTCCGAGACTTTCAGAAAAGAACTTCATTAATATTTCTGAAAGTTGAATTAATAGAAGGACAATTGAAGCCGAAAAGGTAATAAAAAGTAGCGCCATAATAATTTTACCAATGGCTGGCCAAACACCTATTTTTAAATCAAAGTTAGTTCTTTTGGCGACAATAATTGAGAGACCTAAAAGAGCCGCAATAAGAATTGTAAAAAAATACGAGACATTGCGAGTTGTATTCCAAATTTGTTTGAGAACAGGGTGATTATCAATTGCATTGCGACTCATTACCCAGTAAATAAATTGTCGTGCTCTTTCATCAGCTTTTCCTTGAGAAGTAATTTCTTGATCAGTAATCCAAAAATGATTTCCAACAGGATTTTTTTTGAATTCAGTATAGCTATTAACACATTTTTCTCCTCTAGGGTAAGTTAAATCACTTGGGCAACCACCAAGAGAGCAGGCTGTTGGTTCATCAATAATTTTCGTAGTTTCCTCGATAGCAAAGGCGGAAGAATTAATAAAAAATAATGAGTAGAGAATAATTATGATAGAAAATATGTAAATGAAGAATTTTTTCATATAATTTTTTGAATCTTAAGATTTGTTTGGAGCTTAGTGTTTAGAATTTAGAACTTTTTTTCTTTTTGGTTTCTCATATTTACTCTCTTGATTAAGATAATAAATTCCAATGGCTCCTAAGACAAAAGTAAAGGCTAGAGCGCTTATACCAAACATTTTATTAAAGGAACCAGTGCGAGGAAGAGCGGTTGGTTGAGGAAGAGGAATCCCCGTTGGTGCGGGTGTGGCTGTGGGTGTTGGTGCCCAAAGAGTACAAAGTTGAGATGAACCAGAACTTTGAGCAATAATTTTAAGAGTGACAATTGCAAAGCTATCGGTGCCGGAAAAACCATTGGTACTTGTACCAGTAAAAAGAAGTTTTCCACCACCTTGATCAGCGACGATAACTGAATTCATTGCTGTGCCTGGAGTAGTACTCACATATTGTAGATATTGTGTTTCGTAAGTTAATCCAATTTGTTGAGTTGTTACCGTTGTTCCTTCAGTATTAATATTGATTGTGAATTGAATGTCTTGACCTCGTTCGAGTGTTCCCGATGGAGCGATAAGACTATATCTCAAGGCTTCGGTTTTTTTTGGCCAAACAAAAAGACAAATAAATAATAAAAATAATATAACTATTTTTTTTAAACTCATTTTTATATACATATATTAATAATAATGATATTTAATTGTCTTGACAATAGGTATTTGAAATATTAAAGTTAAATATAAATATGTTTAGAAAATTCCTGATTATTATTGTTTTTATTGGTTTAATATTTAGCTATTCAGTTCAGGCACAGGAAATGCCAACAGCTGCTTCAAATGAACGTTGGGTTTGTTTGGATGCTATAAGATGTGGTGATTGTGATGATATTGAAGGATTAGCTGAGGGTGAGTGTTTAGCAAGAGAAGGGGCGAATTGTTCAGCGGCAAATATGACTTGGGAGAATGCAGAACACACAGCAAGACTAAAACAAAAGATTGGTGCGGAATATCAAGTGTTGCCTAATAAAGAAACTTATATTGCAGTTTGTTTTCCTTCAGAGGTTGGTGGACTTTGTACTACAGGTTCGGCTGATACAGATCAAATTGTTTATAAAAAAGATAATACTTCTGAGCTTTATACTGCAACTTATGATAGTATAACTGGGACGGGTTATACTTTTTTAGGTTTATTTGATCGAGATGGGCAACCCAGAATTTTAAATTATATTACAGCTGAAGAAATATTTGATGAATATGAATGGGCGGATTATACAACGGGAGGTTATGAAAGAAAATTTTATGCTCTAAATTATGCCGATCCAGAAATGGGTGGAGGTGGAACGAGTGGGGATGCAGGGGGTCAACAGCAGGCAACAGTTGAATTTAGTTTTGCTAGTCAAAGTGTAGACGCAAATTGTGTCTCAGTGGCATGGGATCCTTATGGGCGAATATTTGACAGTCAGACACTTGAGCCAATTAAAGGGGCGAAGGTATCTTTATTAATGAAACGCAAGGATGGTAGTTTTACGATCATGACTCGAAGCGATTTAATTGGCGGTGCAATTCAGAATCCATATACAACAAAAGAGGATGGAATTTATAATTTTGTTGTTCCAGCGGGTGATTATAAGATTGTTGTGGATCATCCAGATTATAATTTTCCAGGGAATGGTTCAAATTTGAATTTGAATTATAAAAGTATTTATCGGCAGATATATCCGAGTCAAACTGGGGAAATTATTCAAGAAAGACCTCCAAAAGCTGAATTTCGAGACATTCCGCTTGATTCGAAAACAATATCAATTGATAAAGAAATAAAATTAATGGAGTATTTTTATAATAAGCAAAAGATGGACAAAAAGAGTATTGTAGAGGGGCGTGTGTCTCATCCCCTTGCCTTAATTAATGCCTATAGTACAAAAAACAATGTTAAATATCGACTATTAAATTCTGTGCAGGCAGATAAAATGGGGCGCTTTAAGATAGTAATTGATGAAAGTAAATTTGAAAAAGACGAGGTATTTGGTGAGGTTGAGTATTTTAAAATTGATCTAACAAAAGATTTAAAACAAACTAATGATAGTTTAACGACAAAAATCGCAAAGGTTTTAAATTTAGATCCAATCCCTAATTATATTGAAGGTTATGCTTATGATGAAACAGGAAAAGTATTACCCAACGCCATTGTTGGTGTTTATCTGAAATTTTCTAATCGACCATATTTTGAAACAAAGACAGACGAGAAGGGTTATTATAAAATTAGTTCGGAACATTTACCATTTTTTCCATATACGATTCGTTATACAGCCACTAATGGGAGTATTGTTAAAATAACAACAACAAAATTTATTGATCAAAATAAACAGTTTATTTCAGGGCAAAAGATTGATTTGAATGTCTATAAGGATAATAAAGGAGAGGTGATTACAAAAAAACCTCTTAATAATTCTTCAATAAAAAATGAAAATAAGCCGGTGGAAGTTCCTACTAACTCAACCACTAATCAAAGCAATTTGATTTTAACTGTAGTAATTTTACTAATTTTAATTGGCGGGGTAGTTGCCATTGTTGGGGTTTATATCATAAAGAAAAATAATTCCCAGATATGATATAATTGGAGATGTTTTATGAATAAAAAAATTAGTTTAATTCTTTTTTACCTTCTTTTTTTCATCATCATCGTCCCTCTTATATTTTCAGTTATGGTCAATTCTCCAGTGCTATATTCTCAAACAATATCACTTTCAGATAGAAAAGTAATTTATGAATTACCATTTCCTGGGATATTACCCGATAATCCACTTTACCCAGTAAAAATGGTTAGAGATAGATTATTGGATTTAATTACTAGAGATAATATAAAAAAAGCAGAACTTTATTTTTTGTATTCAGATAAAAGAGCGGCGATGGCAATAAGCTTAACAAATATTGGCAAAGCTAAATTAGCAATATCAACCTTAACTAAAGGTGAAAAATATTCTGAAAAAATTCCCAATTTACTTAAAAATGCTAAAGAACAGGGAGTAACTCCATCAGAAAATTTATTATATAAGCTTAAACTAAGTAACGATAAACATCGAGAAATTATTGAAACTATTGCCAAGCAAATTCCCCAAGGTCAAGAAAAAGATATTGAATATCTTCTTAACCTAAATAGTAAGGTAAAAAAAGATTTAAGTAGTTTTTAATTGCAAAACAGCAATTCATTTGCTATACTTAAAATCTTCTCATAAATAAATGGAGGACAATTAATGAAGAAAAAAACAATAAAAAATACACCACTATCTACAAACCCAATGGAGCAACTTCTTCAAAAGTCTCAGGTTTCTAAAATTAAAAAAGGTGAAGAAATTCAAGCAAAGATAATCTCACTTTCAAAAAGCAATGTTTTATTTGATATTGAAGCAAAAGCTTATGCAGTCTTAGGTAACCGGGAGCTTAAAGAAATTTCAACCTATATTCCTTATCTTAAAATTGGCGACAAGGTCAAAGTAAGAATTATTGCAGAGGAATCAAAAGAAGGTTTTCCTGTTGTTTCGATGCAAAGATTTTTTGAAAAAGGGAAATGGGATATTTTAATTAATAAAAAAAATAATGAAGAAGAAATTGAAGTACTTTGTGGAGAGTATGGAAAAGGAGGCGTATTTATCGATTTTATGGGAATAAGAGGAGTAATTCCAAAAATTCAATTAATAGAAGATTTTCTTAATCAACCTCAAAAATTAGACCATCAAAAAATTAAAGTAAAAATTTTAGAGGTCGATCAGGAGAAGAATCGTTTAGTTGTTTCTCAAAAAGCGGCTGTTTTTAAAACTTCTCACAAACAGTTACAAAAGCAATTTGATGATATCCAAGTGGGTAAGACTTATAAAGCAAGAATCTTAGGTACTTCAGAATTTGGAGTGTTTTGTGAAGTTGAGGGTGTTGAAGGTTTAATTCATATTTCAGAAATTTCTTGGGAAAAAGTGAGTGATGTTTCGAGCTATATAAAAACTGGGGAGATGATCGATGTGATGGTTGTTGAAAAAAATACTACCGATTTGAAACTAAATTTATCTTTAAAACGCTTAAGTCATGATCCTTGGAAAAAAATTGAAGAAAGATTTCCAAAAGATAAAGAAGTTGATGGAGAAATTATCCGTAAAGAAAGATATGGATATTTTATTCGACTTGAACCAGGCGTAGAAGGCTTAATACATATTAGTAAACTAACAGGAAAAGAAGAATTACCTATTGGTAAAAAAATTAAAGCCTATGTCGAGAAAGTAGACGAACAAAATCGTCGGATGAGCCTTGTTCTTACCCAAAAAGAAAAACCAGTCACTTACAGATAATATTTTCTCGCTACTTGCTACTGACTTCTAACTCCTTTATACTAAAATTATGGAGCAACATCCCATTCCTAGACAGATAACTACTTTTGAATTTAAATTAATTGGTTTTATGACCTTGAGACAATTTTTATATCTGGTCATTTTTATTCCTTTAGGTTTTGTTGTTTTTAAAATTTTTCCAATCCCTTTAATTAATATTCTTTTAGGATTGATAGTGGCATTTTTAGGTGTTGCCTTGGCTTTTTTTCCAATAAATGAGCGTCCTTTGGAAGTTTGGATAAGAAATTTAATAAAAAGGATAAATTCTCCAACTCAGTATTTTTTTTTAAAAAATAATCCTCCAATATCTATTTTTCAGAACTTATATTTTTTTTCTGATCCACATAGGGTCTTAGCTCATGTTGATTCTCAACAGAAATTAGCTAGTTATTTAATAACAACCAAACAGACAGTTGGCAGAGTGAGTCGCAATTCGTATCCACAAGTACAAAATATGGTAGTTACAAAAGCAATATCACCTACACCGATAAGCACGTCATCAGAACCCGTTATTTTACAGGCAAAACAACCATTTATTACTGGAATTATTAAAAATAATAAAAAAATTCCATTGCCAGGTATTTTAATTTACTTGAAAGATAAGACAGGTATTCCGGTTCGATTACTAAAAACAAATCCTTATGGAATTTTTGCGACTTATAGTGCACTTGTGCCTGAAGAGTATATTTTTGAGATTAAAGATCCAAAAGGGACTTATTTTTTTGATACAATCAAAATTAGAGTAGAAAATATTAATCTAAAACCAATTGAAATTAATTCAAAGGAATTATTATGACAGTAGGTAAACCAACATCACCGATTAAAGCTTCAACTCAGACATTTATTGAGATTGAAGATATTCGTGATGATATTTTACTTTTAAAAGATTTTTCAGCGGCGACAATCATTGAAGTGGGGGCGGTTAATTTTTGGCTTTTATCGGTTGAGGAACAGTCCTCGATGATTTATTCTTATGCTGGTCTTTTAAACTCTTTATCATTTCCAACTCAAATTTTAATAATTTCTAAAAAAATGGACATCTCTTCTTATTTAGAGTATCTTGAAGGAAAAATTATTAAGCAAAGAGATTTGATGAAGCAAAGATTAACATCATATCGGGAGTTTATTAAAACAATTGTGAAAAAAAATTCAGTTTTAGAGAAAAGATTTTTTTTTGCTATTCCTTTTTCACCGCTTGAAATGGGAGTGAGTGGTGTAAATACATCTGGTTTGAATAAGGAATATGTGGTGACTCGAGCCAAGACCTCTTTGTATCCAAAACGCGATCATTTACTGAGATTATTAGCTAAGACAGGATTACGGGCAACAATTTTACAAAAACAAGAACTAACAGAACTTTTTTATAATTTGTATAATCCGTCGGCGACTGGAAGGTTATTGGCACCAATTGATAGCTATACGGATGTCATTTCAACAAGTTGAAAAAAATAATCATACGAAACTACTAATTTTATTACGAATTTACGAATATTTCGTATATTAGTATTTTATTCGTAATTTCGTAAGAAACATATTTTATGTTTGGCAAAAAAAATTCATCCCAAATAAATTCAGTCCAAAATGTTGGCCAGGTATTGGCTAAGGGGACTGTGGCAATAAAAGATTTAATTGCGCCCTCATATGTGGAAGTTGATTTTAATCACTTAAAAATTAGTGATAAATATTATCGGACATTATATGTTGTGGGTTATCCGCGATATGTTTCGGCAAATTGGCTATATTCATTAATTACTTTTGATCGACCACTTTACATCTCAATGTATGTTTATCCAACAGAATCAAAAGTTGTTCTTGAGGAATTACGCAGAAAAATTGCCGAGATGGAGGCGACTATTGAAACAGATATAAAAGCAGGTAAAGCAGTTGGTAAAGCAACTTTACAAATAGGAGAAAAAGGAAGTGCAAAAATAGCTTTGGAATTTGCAGAAGAAGGTACAGAAAAAGCAGGCAAGAAAGGG
>CAYZAZ010000002.1:0-24347 GCA_964476545.1 uncultured Gammaproteobacteria bacterium | reverse complement strand
CAAGTTGCACTAGATGATGCTTTAACTCTTCAAGCGGAATTAGCCAAAGGAGCAGAGAGATTTTTTCAATTTGGGCTTTATATTACAATTCCGGCTGATACTTTAGAAGAATTAAATACTTTGACAAAACAAGTCGACTCGGAGCTTTCATCAATCATGATTATTGCTAAGACAGCGACGCTTGAAATGGAGGAGGGATTTAAATCGACTTTACCCATGTTCTATGACAAATTGGGAGTTTGGAGAAATATGGATACAACTTCTCTTGCTATGACATTTCCATTTTCGACGGCATCACTTACGCGCAATGAAGGAATTCTTTATGGAATAAACGAACATGATGGAAGTTTAATAATCTTTGACCGTTTTACTTTAGAAAATGCTAACTCAGTTATTTTGGGAAAATCTGGAGGGGGAAAAAGTTTTTTTGTTAAATTAGAAACTTTAAGGCTATTAATGATGGAGACGGATGTAATTATTATTGACCCAGAGAATGAATATCAAAAATTGACGACTTCAATGGGGGGTGAATTTATTGTTTTTTCAAATACGGCTCAATATAAAATAAACCCTTTTGACTTAAGGAAAGACAGTGTTGAACCAGATGAATTGTCAAATAAAATTTTGGATTTACATTCATTAATGCGAGTTATTATGGGAGATTTGACTCCGTCACAAGACGCGTTATTAGACCGGGCGTTAATGATGACATATCAGCAAAAAGGAATTACCAATGATCCCGAGAGTTTTAAAAATGAACCGCCGCTTCTTGAAGATTTATATAAAGTTTTTGTTGGTTATGAAACACCAGAGGGACGGGAAATGGCTGATCGCTTAGAAAAATTTGTTAAGGGTTCGGCTTCGGGAATTTTTAATCAGCATTCAAATTTTGACTTAAGTAAGCAGTTTACAGTTTTTGGAATTCGTGATCTTGAAGAGAATTTAAGACCAGTAGCAATGTATATTGTCCTTGATTATATTTGGAATCGGGTGAGGCGAGACCCGAAAAAGCGAGTTTTAATTGTTGATGAGGCATGGTATTTAATAAAGAATAAAGATTCAGGCGCGTATTTGCATAATTTTGCTAAGCGGGCGAGAAAATATAAATTAGGTTTAACCACAATTACTCAAGATGTGGAGGATTTTTTATCAACTGAGGAAGGAAAAGCGATTATTACTAACTCGAGCTTGCAGATTATTTTAAAACAGTCGACCGCGGCTGTGGATAAAATTACCGAAACATTCTATTTAACAGGTGGAGAAAAACATTTTTTATTATCGGCTGGTGTGGGTGAGGGGCTTTTCTTTGCTGGGCAATCTCACGTGGGCTTTCAAGTTATTGCCTCGGATGAGGAAAAGGGGTTGATTGAGTAGTTACAAAACTAAATGCTTACCAATTTTTTGATAATGGTCATCCTGGTAAGAAAGCGGTAGCGTTTCTTATCCAGGATCGTTGCTTAGACGACGATTCTGGACGCACTTCAGCACTCATCGTTTGCCAGAATGACTATGTATTGACTTTCAGCTTTATGGACTTTCGACTTTATTGACTTTAAGACTTATTAACATATTCTTTAATTGCCTTGATTACTCCTTTAAAAGCAATTTTATTATAAGGAATTTTATTTTTAGGAAAAAAGGCAAAGCCATTAATATCATCGGCAGGAATAATTTTAGTTTCATCTACTTTTCCAGAATAAAAAGCACATAAGGTGGGGTAATTAATATTTTTAAAAAAATACATATCGGCTTGCGAACAAATATATTTTAAATTGGATATTTTAACAGAGAGCTCTTCTTTAACTTCTCGGATAATTGATTGTTCAAGGGTTTCATGGTATTCAACAAATCCACCTGGTGTATCCCAGAAGCCTTTTTTTGGATTAATTTTTCTTTTAACTAATAAAATTTCCCCTTTATTATTTTCAATAATGGCGCCATTGGTCATTGCGGGACTAAGATAATAAACAAAATCACATTTTTTGCAATCGATCAGACGCTCGTGTTTTGTTACTAATTTTGTTTGACAGTTGGGGCAGTAAATAAAACTATTCATAGATTCGTATTATATTGTATTATATAATTTCCTTATGATAAGAACACGGATTGCTCCATCACCAACTGGTCAAGATGTTCATGTGGGAAGTATTGTTGCGGCATTAATGAATTTTGCCTGGGCAAAAAAGAATCAAGGTAAATTTATTATCCGAATTGAAGATACCGATAGAACAAGATTAGTTTTGGGAGGAGAAGAAAAAATGCTTGACACTTTAGAAAAGATTGGTTTAATTGCTGATGAGTCGCCTAAGGTGGGTGGGCCATTTGCTCCATATCGACAATCAGATAGATTAGAGATTTATAAAAAATATGCAAATGAGTTAGTAGATAAAGGGAAGGCTTATTATTGTGTATGTAGTGCAGAGCGCTTGGCAAAAATGCGAGAAGAACAGCAAGCAAAAAAACAAATACCTAAATACGATCGGCATTGTTTTTTAAATCAAAAAGAAATTCTAAAAAATATTAAAGAGCAAAATATTCCCTATGTTATTCGTCTTTTAATTCCTGATGGTCAAATAAAATTCAAAGATGTTGTTCGAGGAGAAATTACGATTGAAACTCAAAATCTAGATGATCAAGTATTGTTAAAATCTGATGGATTTCCCACTTATCATTTGGGAGTAGTGGTAGATGATCATTTAATGGAGATAAGCCATATTATTCGCGGCGAGGAGTGGTTGCCTTCAACACCAAAACATATTCTTTTATTTCAAGCTTTTGGCTGGGATATACCTGTTTTTGCCCATATTTCTTTACTGCGTAATCCTGATAAATCAAAACTTTCTAAAAGAAAAAATCCCGTTTGGACTTCGTGGTATTTAGAGCAAGGAATCTTCCCAGAAGCGTTACTTAATTATTTAGCGTTAATGGGTTGGTCTCATCCTCAAGGGAAAGAAATTTTTTCACTTGATGAATATATACAGGTTTTTGATATTAAAGATATTCAAAAAACAGCCCCAACTTTTGATCCAATAAAACTTGAGTGGATGAATGGAGAGTACATAAGGAAATCTCAAATGTTAAAGCTTAAATGTCAAATTTTGGAATTTTATAAGAAGAAAGATATCGAATTGGATGAAAAATTAGTTGAGAAAACTGTTCCTTTAATTCGAGAAAGAATTAAGAAATTGTCTGACTATTTACCAATGTGTGAGTTTTTCTTTAAAGCGCCTATAAAGTGGGAAATAGATTTTTCTCAAAAAAAAGATTTATTAAATAAAATTCATGATGAATTAAAAAATATTCAAGAGTGGAAGGCGGGAATAATTGGGGAAGGAATGCAAAACTTGGCAAAAAAAATAGGAGTAAAAAATAGTGAGTTTTTTATGACACTTCGAGTTTTAATAACAGGAAAAAAAATTTCTCCACCTTTAAATGAATCAATGGAGCTTTTAGGAAAAGAGGAATGTTTGCAAAGAGCTAAAAATACGTTTCTTGCCAATGGGGATCAATTTCCACAGTAACATCTAAATAGATTTTTTTACCGGTAGCGAGAGCAATTTCTTTTCGAGCCATCCAGCCAATTTCTTTAATGCGTAGAGCCCCTTTACCGATAATCATTTTTTTATAACGAAGTGTGGTTGTCAATATACGTGCTTTAATATATGTTAATTTTTCGTTTCTAGCTGTAATTTCATCGACGATAACGGTTGTTGTGTAGGGGATTTCTTCTCCCATATCTAAGAATATTTTTTCGCGAATGAGTTCAGAAATAAAAGTTTTACTGTCTAAATTAAGAAGTGGGTATTGGTTTTTTTTGAATTCTGAATTTATTTCTGTGGTACTACCGGCGGGAATTAATTCGAAAATTTTATCTATCAATGGTTTAAAGTGTTTACTATATAGAGCTGAAATATAAAATATATTTTCAAATTCCTCTTCAAGAAATTTATATTGAGGAAGAAATTTAGCTTCAACTCCATCTATTTTATTTAGAACGAGTATTTTTGGTGCTTTTAGTTTACGGACAATCCCTAAAATTTTTGCTTCTTCAAAATCACGTTTTCGAGTGGGGTCAATCATATATATTACTAAGTCGACTTTTTCACTAATAATCGACATTGCTCTTTGATTAATTTTTTTAGCCAGTAAATCTTGGGCTTTGCCAAAAATTCCTGGAGTGTCGACAAAGACAATCTGACCGCGTTCTTCTTCATACATAGCTCGGATGGAAAATCGGGTTGTTTGAGGTTTGGGTGAGGTGATAGCTACTTTTTGACCAATTAGATTATTGACAAAAGTTGATTTGCCGACGTTTGGACGACCGATGAGTAAAACCTTACCTCGTTTTAGCTGGGAAACTGGATTCATAACCTATATTATAGAATATATACCCATCTTACTCCAGTTTGTTCCGATTTAATCGGGACAATAGTGGATTAGATGGGTTTATACCCGAAGTCACTTTTAAATTGTATGACGAAGGGTGAATGTATGGAAATATCAGATAAAGAAGTAATTATTAAGATTAAGAGAGGGGAGATTAATTATTATCGATATATTGTAAATAGATACTCAAAAAAAATTAAAAATTTTATTTACCAAAAATTATTTGATAAAGAAGATGTGGATGATTTAGTTCAAAATGTTTTTTTAAATTTTTATAAAGCAACTGGGCGTTTTGATGAAAATAAGAAAGTCGTTCCTTATTTATTTCAAATTGTAAAAAATGAGCTAAAAATGTATTATCGGTCAAAGAAAGTAACTGTTTCTTTAGATGAAACTTTTTATCTACAAGATGATCGTCTTGTAGTTGATAATTGGGAAGAAAGTAATGAGGAAATTAAAATAAATTTAAAAAAATTACCAAATAATCAACGAAATTCATTACACTTATTAAGTGAGGGGTTTAGTTATGAAGAAATTGCTTTAAAATTAAAAAAACCAATTAATACGGTTCGAACTTTAATTAGAAGGGGTAGAATTAAATTAAAGAAATATTATGAAAAAACTGGAAGATAAAATAATTAATAAAATATATAAGTATGAAACTAAAAGAACTATCGGAGAGATTGTTGGTAGGGCAAGTATGTTTCTTTTTTTTGGTTTTTCTGGATATGTGTTTGTATCTTTGCTTTTTGATATTTATAAACAGGCAGGTAGCCTTGATTTATTAGATTTTTTTTACTCGGATAATTTATTTGTTTTTTTTGAAGAAACACCGAAGATTATTTTATTTTTTTCAATTTCATTTATAATGATTGTATTGTATAAATTAATTTCATTTGTTAGAAATTTTCAAGGAATTAAAAATAAATTAAAATCAATTATTAGTTATTGGAAAAAAAATATATGAAACAAATAATCCTTATCTTTTTAACAGTTGGAGTATTAATGGCAGTTTTGTTGGCGGTTAAACAAATGAGAAATAATATGACTGGTTTAAGTCCAACTTCAGGGTCAAATCAAAAAGATGTGAATTCAAGTGCGCCTGTTCAAGGATTAATACTAAGTGTTGAACAGCCAGTAAATAATAGTGTGATTAATGAATCTCAAACTGTGGTTAAGGGGAAGACAAGTCCAGATGCCAATGTTTTTGTTAATGATCAGGAATTAAAAGCAGATTCGTTAGGTAAATTTTCTACAACTATAAATTTAGAAGAGGGAGAAAATTACATTCTGATTTCTGCTAATGATGAAGAAGGAAATTACGTAGAGCAAGAAATTATTGTGAGTTTAGAAACAGCTCAATAATCTTTAGGGTGAAACTTTTTATGACAAATTGCATATATTGTGTATAAACTCAAAACTCAAATGTTAAATGTCAAAATTTTTATAGATGAGTTGAGTTAATATTAATAATTAATTAAATTCTTATGAAAAGGAATATGATTTCGTTAATTTTAGGTTTAGTTTTGTTATTAAATACTCCAAGTGTTTTCGCAGAAGAAGTGACACCATCTCCAAAAGTAACGGGGAGATTTTATGAACAAAGACAAGAGATGAAAGAAAAAAGAGAGAATTTAATAGAGCAAAGAAAAGAAGCAGTAGAAGAGTTAAAAGAAAAGAAAAAAAATTTAATGGAGCAAATTAAAGAAAAAATAAGTAAGACACTTTTATTTGGAGCAAGAATAAACGGAGAATTGACTGCAATTAATGGGAATACATTGATGGTAAAAAAAGAAGATGGTAATAGTTACACCGTTAATGTTACAACTGATACTCAATTAAGACGACGTTTTGGAGGTAAGGGAGAACTTGCTGAATTTGCTGTGGGTAATAAGGTAAATGTGGTTGGTAAATGGACAGATGAAAATAAAACTTCTATTAATGCTAAATTAGTAAGAAATATTTCGGTGCAAAAATTATTTGCGGCATTTATTGGTAAGGTAACAACAAAGAATGCTGATAATTTTGTGATGGAGACAGAGAACCGGGGAAATCAAACAGTAGTTTTTGGTAGTGCAAAATTTATTAATCGTAAAGAAGAAGTAATAACTTATGATAATTTACAGGTTGGTCAGAGAGTCAGAGTTAAGGGAATGTGGGATAAAAGCACCAATAAAATCACGGAAGTTAAAGAGGTAAAAAACTTTGATCTTCCAGAAAAAGTAAAAAGAACTCCAAGTCCAACAGTTAGTCAATAATTATTATGTCATTCTGAACTTGGTTCAGAATCTAGATTAAGAAATAGGCGGCTAAATGCCGCCTATTTTTATCAGGAAATTTGATAAAATATAGCTTAATGTATGGGGAGTGGTGTAATGGTAACACACTTGCCTTTGGAGCAAGTTACTCAAGGTTCGAATCCTTGCTCCCCAACATCACCACACACCGTTCAGACACACCGTTCAGAAAACGGTCACCTGATCGAAGCTACATAGCATCGATTTTCTAAGGCGTCAATTAAAATTTCGAGCTGATTTAATAGTCTAATTCTGATTTTTTGTCGTTAAAAAGTCACTTAACATAACTTAGTCAAATTAATAGTTTAGCTTATTGAAATAATATAGGTAGACCAAAAAAGTGACCGTTTTTGAACGGTCTCAACATATAAGAAAAAGCGGCAACGACATGATGATTGATAACGTAGAGGCGTAGATTAAGGGAAAGCCAATTAATATATTGGGTTAAATATGAAATTAACAACAGATCAAATTAAATTGCTTAAAGAATTGATGACGAATTCTGCCAATAAAGGTAACTTAGCTAATGCTGGAATAGTGCTTGAAAATGGCAAGCTATTAGACTCCGCAGAGAGTTGGGTAGTAACTAATAAAGACGCTACGGCACACTCTGAGCGGATGCTTGTCGAAAAGGTAGGTAAATTAAAAGGAACAAACTACACACCAGGATTATCAATGGTTACTGTAGTCGAACCTTGCTTGATGTGTATGAGTGCGTGTTCTCAAGCGGGGTATAAAGATGTGGTATACATCATTCCTGCAAGAAAGTACGTTAATAAAATTCCATGGATGACGGATGTTAACGATAATGTAGATAAAGAGAAAATTGCAGAAAATTTTTGCGAACCCATTAAGTTGATGCATTTAAGCGAATATGAAGAAGAGTTCTCGGAAGTATTTGTTAAAGTTATGAAACAAGGAAAATAAGTATGGTTGGTTTTGCAATAAATATCGTATCTTTTATTATTGTTGCTGGCTTTCTCATTTATTTGGGCATGGGGGTTTTGGCTTTAATCGGTACTATATTTGGATCCTCTGGCACAAGTGATAATAAAGCAAAAGGCCTACTACATCCAGTCTTCAAAATACTAGGCATTAGCGAAGGAGAAACAATTCTCCCAGACACTTCTGAAGAAGACTTAAAGCAAGTTATAAAAGCATATTATGAAATACTAAAAAAAGTATTTGAGTCCGAAACACCAGAACAACGAAAGGAACTTCTTTCTTCAAATACTCCATCTGGAAGGGTTTCAAATGCTTTCTATGCACTTACTGGTTTGGGCGAAGCAATAAATACTCTTACTAAGGATATTAACTATGTTATGGAAGGAAGCGGATGGGTTGAATACAAAAAATTACTGAAGGATTCTACTGGTGGGACGTTAAAGAAAGTTGGAGATAAATATGAAATTATTTTTAATAAAGAGTTCTACTTATCCATAGAAGAATATCAAGGATATGATTACGATTACGGTGATGAGAAGGAATGGCATGTTGAAGGATACTACAACAAAAAAGAGGTACTTAGTTGTTATTCTCCCAGAACTGGGGATACTGCATACACATTCAAACCAGATGTTTGGATTTTAGATATTCTAAAGTCTGCAGAAAAATACTCCCATCTCTTAAATGAATATAAACTAAGTGAAGCTACTAAACGAAGAGAATCTGAATTATTTGATTAGTATATCAAATATATTTGTAAAACTGCCCATGTTAAACAAACTTTATGCCTATGACAAACAAAGGGAATGTATTATCAGATCACAAGAAGGTTGGTAAGAAATTTATTCCTCCTATTATTGATAAATTAGGTTCTACCTTCCAAGAAACAAGCTGGGTGAAATTTTCAATTCCTGAGTTGGTATGGATTGCATTGTTAAATTATCGTTGTGGATATAAAGATGGTGCGGATTTATCGTTGAGTCTCGCAAAAGCAACAAAAGAAGTAACTAACAAAAATGAATGGTACGCACCTCTAAGCTCATTTTCAACACTTTCGAAACAACAAAAACAGCAGATTATTGATATTTTGAAGCAAAAAGGCAAACACCACGACTTGTTTGTTGGATTAATTCCTCTTATCAGTTTGTATCCTAAATTTCCATTAAGTTTCATTGGCAAAGTTAAAAAACCAAACAAAGAAGAAAAGGCAACATATCTGACTCAGATGAAAAGTGTATTGGACAAGATTTATGATAAACACACTAAAGAGGCAATTTTTACCCAAGCAAACGCCATTTATATTTGTTTTGTTCTAGGAAAACTTAGAGTCACATCAGACTCATCGTTAGCAAATTTTCCAGAAATCGAAAACTATCCTAATACTGAAGAATCTAAGAAAATTGCTGCATCAATAAGGGCTTCTATTAATGGTTTTATTGGTTTGGATATTGGTGGTACAAAGACTGACTGGCCAGATTATTATTGGAATCATGGATTAGAAATTGATAAATGTGAGTAGATATATGAAAAACGAAGATATTCATACAAAAATGCTTGAGATAATACAGGAGTATATCGAATCAGTTCGAACTGAATTAAAGGGTAGATGGGATGCTTGGCAAATCAACATGACTCAAATTGAAAAACATGAAGTAGTCGGTGCTTTGCTGGCCAGGCAAGTTACTTTAGCTACCCAACTGGCAAGTTCACCTCCTATTTGGAATGGCCATACAGCCCCAATTATTTTAAGAGCAATGGTTGACAATTACATCAACCTTGCATGGATCTTGCATAAGGACACTCAAAATCGAGCAAAGAAATTTATTGAACATGGCCTCGGGCAAGAAAAATTGGTAATAGAACATAGAAAACAAGAACTAACCAAGCGGGGTGTAAAGAATGTAGACGATGAACCATTAATCAAAATGTTGGAAGGCTGGATTAATTCACAACGATATACATTTTTAACAACTGTAGATATTGGACAATGGGCAGAAATGGATACTAGAAAGATGGCAGAGGAAGCAGGTTGTTTGGATTTTTACTGCTATGCATATACTCCCTTTAGTGCCAACGTTCATAGCATGTGGAATCACGTATCAAAATACAACATGCAACACTGCAAAAATCCATTACACAGATTGCATCAAATTCCTCTAGATCCAGATATGTCTACGGATATGGACTACTTCTATAGAGCAGCTAAATATGTCGAGAAAGCATTTAAGCTATTTGATAGTAAAACTAAGGTGAAATTAAATGCCCTATCTTCTTTTAATAAATTGAAAAAAGATCTTGATATGTTGGGTGAAGAAATCGAAAAACTTAATAGAGAGGAGTCATCAGGGCAGTTTACTCATTAATGATCAAAACAAACTATATGTACATGCTTGAAAAAGACTATGCGATTAAAATCTCTGCTATTCTAGCCAGTTCCTACTACAAAGAGTGGGTTGGCTACTTTGAAAAAGTGCTAAGAGCAACAAGGAGCAAGCGACATAAACACAAGAAAGACGTAATGCTTGCGATGCAATACAAATTGGCGCAGGCAGAAACGTTGTTTTGGGAAAAGCTTAGGGAAGGACGAGAGAGGGCTAAAAAACTACACGACAAAAACCAGTTAACTCCTAAAGAAGAAAAAGAGCTCGAAGGACTAGAAGATCACATTCTCATCCATGAGCAATTAATACGAATCTCCAGAACGATATGTGATGGTATTGCATGGAGAAACTTGAATTATAACCGCATATTTCTAAACTCCTCTTCCAGAGGTTTTGGTGCTGGTAGTGTGGATGTGAGCAGTAAAGAATTCAGAAGCGAATTTATGTGGGCTCATAGAATTTCTAAATCACTTGATAGTTTGGTGATACTTAATGACTTGACTCATTTTCTTAGGGTAGGCGATTTAACCGAGATCAAAGACGGTGTTGCTTTTATTCATGAAATCAAAAAATATGGTAAAGATATTAAAAATATGTTCACCCTTAAACGGGTTCAAGGCAAGGCAAAGATAAGCAATCAGGCAAAAAGGCTATTGGAACTTCAAAGAATTGCGATAGCAAACAAAGCTAGAATAGGTGGAATTGATATTGACACGAGAGTAATGGAACTGGAACCACGCACCTACATTAGCAGAATCAAGCGGTTATTTCGTAAATCAGAGAAGAAAATGGTGGTATCGGAAAATTTTGACAACTGCATACAAATAGAAGTAACTAATTTTAGAGCAATTAATGAAAACAAGAAGCCTGTTGATGTTGAGGAACTAAAGAAACTCTCACCTAAAGAAAAAACAAAAGATTTGACACTGATTCATAGTAATTGGGACACTTTTTATAGTGACGAAAAAGGCAATTTTGTTAGATCTGCTCCTCCGTATTCAATCTTTCCATTTTCAGCTAAAGATTGCATGTATTTGATGTCTGGTTATTACTTGGTTAAATGCACGTTAAACGTAACCAAACTCAAGGAGATTCTAAAACAGCACAATTGGGAAATTGAAGATCGTACCGAAACTGATCTAGATAAACAAATTGCTGATTTTGAAAAAGATAAAGATAGGATGTTTTCAGTGAAAGATGGCCTCTATGCACATTCACCAGATGATCATGGACTATTTATTATTAGGCGTGGCCCGTTTAGTGTTGCTCTTGATACCATGCTGTATGCTCGGTTAACTATGGAATATCTCAGCTTTTCCAGTTTCCTTGACATTCTTGAGTACATGTATACCGTTGCCTCGAAAAGACAAAAAAGTGATGCTTATTTCCCAAGGTTCAAAAATGAAAATGAGTTGTGGAATTAGGTTATTGTGAATATTTTGATGAGGTTTAGTTTTTGATAATTTCTCCTTACCAGGTACAAGGATCCCCTGGGCATCGAGTGCTTTTTAGTTTGGAGCATATAAAGTCATGTGTATTAATGGTAAAGACTCCGCTTCTTTGTTTTTGGGGTGCATCATGCAGATGTTGCTTCATGCAAACTGCTTGGCTTTCCAAGGGGTTACTTTTCAGCGATTGCATGGCTGCCGATTATGCAATTCTTACACCCTCATCCTTGCTAGGACAACAACGGCTTCCACCTAGATTCAATTCCTAGTTACATCTAGGCGTCCCTTCGGGCATTTCCTCCCATATTGAAGGGCGTCTACGGACGCTTCTTACGGCTCTCTCGTCCATCTTTACCATCACCATCAAGGCAATGGCCGTTTACTTCGGTTGGATCAACTCAAAGCATTGACGTAAATTGTCTTAATGTTCGAAATTCTCTAGAAGGAAACCGAAAAGGCTAATTGTTGGGAGTTAATCGAATTGATAAAATATGTTCTAACAGCGTCTATAGTACGCAACCAGGCACAATTCTGCGCCTGGCTGACGCTACTTGGCAGAATTGGGCCGCAGGCAGATGCAGAATTGTATCTGCCCGCAGACAGGTGCAGTCTTGTACCAGTCAGACTTATGAAATTTTATTATGTTTATATTCTCAAGAGTCTTCGTCACGATTTTATTTATATTGGTTTTACTGAAAATTTAAAACAAAGGTTTATAGAACATAATTCTGGTAAATCAAAATCTACTAAACCATATTTACCATATGATCTTAT
The DNA here is from genome assembly GCA_964476545.1 of uncultured Gammaproteobacteria bacterium. Classification (GTDB taxonomy): domain Bacteria; phylum Patescibacteriota; class Microgenomatia; order UBA1406; family GWC2-37-13; genus CAYZAZ01. The sequence continues at coordinate 12,116 of CAYZAZ010000002.1, read as the reverse complement.
TCATTATGAAGCTTATAAAAATATAAAAGACGCTAAAAGACGGGAAGAATATTTAAAAACCAATAGAGGAAAGACTACTTTAGAAACAATGTTAAAGTGTTATTTTAATATTAAATAGATGAAAGAGGTGGTGTCTACCACTTCTCTAACTTGATCCAAGTCCCGCAACACTAGATACAAAAAACTTCACAGGCCTAAGATGTTCGAACTTCTTTGATATAATCTTTACATGTATAATCATGCTCCTCAAAATTATCAATGTCCTATTTGTCTTGGCCTACAAGGAATAGAGAATAATAATACTTTAATTAAACAATCAGACTTTATTTATAAAGGAAAAAATGTTTCAGCATTAATTAATTCTTTCTATGTAAAAAACAATAAAGGACATATTATTGTTATCCCAAGCGATCATTTTGAAAATATATTTGATATGCCAGCTAATATTTTAGATGAAATTATGCAAACGACCAAAAGAATAAGCATTGCTCTCAAAAAAGTTTATCAATGTACCGGTATTACCATACTACAAAACAATGAACCAGACAGTGGACAACACGCTTTTCACTACCATCTTCATATTTTTCCTAGGTATAAGGACGATAATTTATACACAAATATGTTGGATAAAAAACTTCTTGATCCAAAAGAAAGATTTAAATATGCAGAAAAATTGAGGAGATTAATTTAAAATAGTAATTAGTTCTGAACATAAAAAATTCTAACTTGATCCATTGTCCGCAACATTTAATAGTTTTCCAAATCTCCAGGGTTGTTTAATAATTTGTTATACTAAAAATATATGAATGCAACCTTACGTTCATTAGGAGTAAAATTATCAAAAATTAGTCATCAAAAGAATTTTAAAGTTTGGTTTTTTTTGGGAATAGTAATGTTTTTGCTTATAGCAATATTTATTGTTAACTTTTTTTTAGCAAATAAAAATAATAATAATCAAATAATTTTTGATGATAAAATTACTCCAACGGATATAATTTCGTCTCCATCTGTATCTATTTCAACGACATTAACACCAATTAATAATTCATCAATAAATCCTACAAAAGTAACTACAGTACCAACTGTAAAAGTAACTATTAAACCAACGGCGACAGTTATTCCGACAGTAAGAACTGCAAATCCTCCCCAAATAAATATTTCTTATCCGTCAGAAATGCAATCTGTAGAATTTACTAGTACTAGTCAAAAATTATGTGTTGTGGATTCTCCTGCTGGAGGTGATTCTTCAAGTTTACAAATAAAATACAATATAAACGATACAGGTTGGACGACTTATGTTAATCATTTCACCCTTTGTTTTAATCCCAAGGAAGGTTTGAATAGATTTCAAGTTCAGTATCGAAATGGTTTTGGTGATGAATCTACAGTGTATACAAGGCAATTTAATTTTCACTTAATAAGTGATATAACAGTCAGTATTAATGGTCAGCTATATATGGATCAAAATTGTAATAAAACTAAAGATTCAGGTGAGCCCGGAGTTTCCGGTATTAATGTAACAATGTATAAAGGGACAGATGGCTATTCAACTTCAGCGGCACAAACAACAGTTTCTGATAGTAATGGTAACTATACAGTTTCAGACAAAATAAAAAGCAATGAAAGTATTAATTTTAGAGCGACTGCTTATTCACATACTTTTTTTGAATATACCCGTACAAGTTTTGTTTCTTTGAATTCATCTACAACTTCAACTACTCAAGATATTGGTATGACACAGAGTGAGGGTGGCTGTCAATAATTAATTTTTTCTAGAAATTTTATACCGCCAAAAATAAATAAATCCGACAAGAAATGCGTCGCATATTAATCCATAAAATGGGCGGACATAAAGAATTCCGAGTGGTTTACCAATTAAAGTAAGGCAAGTAAAAATGTAGGCGATGGTTGCAATTATCCATGGGAAGGGTTCTTCTGAATAGGGCTTTGACTTGATCTTCAAAAGTGTCATTGAGGTGGCGGTAATATCTATTAAAACGGTTAACCAAATAGCGACTTGATTATTTTTTGTTAACACCCAGATTAAAATAGTAACGAGCGCAAAAATAAATAAGAATGTATCCCATTTTGAACTACTACGTACACCGTATTTTAGAGAAAGAATAAAGATAATGAGACTGCCGATAAAAAAAGTTAAAGTAATTAAAATCGAAGCGCGAGCGCCTTCAAAATATTGGGAAAAAAATACAATGCCGTTCATAATTACAAAGATAAGCCAGCTTAATTGATGGGGTTTAGTTTTTTTTTGCAAAATTGCCTGAATATATGGAATTGCACAATATATTCCAAGAATAGTCGATAAAAAAGCAGAAATATTTATTAAATTCATGCAGTAATTTTATCACAAAGTCATTTTGTTATAATTTATTTATAAAAAGATTTGGGATGTCTTGAATAAGCTAATAAATATTAAATAATCTTTCGTTAATTAAATTTATTATGATTTATTATTTTTATATTCTTCGTTGTGTTGATAATTCTCTCTACTGCGGATGGACGAAGGATTTAGAAAGGCGAGTGAAGGAGCACAATGAAGATAAATTTAAATCAGCAAAATATACAAAAAGTCGTCGACCGGTGAAATTAGTGTATTTTGAAAGATATAAAACAATTAATTTAGTAATGAAAAGAGAAGTGGAAGTAAAAAAATGGCCAAAAGATAAGAAAGAAAAATTAATCCAAAATTTATAAAATTAAAAAATTAGATTTTTATTTGGTAATATACACCTTTTGTTTTTCCAATTTTAATTATTTGTTTATTTTTTATTAATTTTTGGAGATCGTAATGGAGAGTTCTTTCAGGAATTTTTAAAAAACGTCTTTTGATAAAATTAAAAGAAACAATATTGTGGTCTTTAATAATCTGCAACATTTCTTGTTGTCGGGGGGGTAAATGTATTTGGGAATTTTTATTCTGTTCATTTTCTATTTGTTCTTTTATTTTTTTTGTTTGTTCTAAAATTGCATTAAGCATAAAAATTAAGTAATCTTCTGTTTGTTTGAGACCGATATCAAGATAATAATAATATTCATTTTTGTGTTCATCGAGGTATTCTTCAAATGGAATTATAAAGCCAAAATTATAAGATTTGCATTTTAAAACAGCGTTAATTAGGAGTCGGCCTGTTCTTCCATTTCCATCTAAAAAAGGGTGAATTTTTTCAAAAATTAAGTGGGTGATGAGCGCGGTAATTAGAGGAAAATTAGTTTGAGTATTAATATATTCAATTAATTGATTAATTAGAGTGGAAATTTGAGTTGGTGGTGGCGGGAGATAGACGACTGCTCCAACTTGATTATAAATAGCTGACATTTCGCGGCGAAAATTAGTTTTATTATTTAATATTTTCTCATGTAATTTAAGAATTATTTGAGAAGTGATTAGATTTACAGTTGATAGATTTTCTAAATATTTAATTGCAGATAAAATATTATAAATTTCTGTTTTTTTTTGTTTATTGGCCGATTCATACTCGTCAAATTTAATTTGATTACCTTCGATGCGTGCGGAGTACAATGAGCTTTTTAGGTAACTTATTCTTTGAATTTCATTTTTAGTGCTTGCTGGAATATTGAGTGATGAAAAATATATTTTTAAAGCATCAATTTGTGAAATATAGTTTAAAATTTTAGGAGTAATTTTTAAAAGTGGAGGTATTTTCATTAAAATATTTTAGCATAATATTGCGGAATATGGCGAAATATTGCGGAATAAAAAATAAAAAAGTCATTAAGGATTTTTTGTACAGTAGTGTAGAGTAAATGATCCTTGAGTCCCCGGTACTTTATTTCCATTGCAACTCCAGCCACTTGGACAGGGATATTTAGAGGCGCAGATTGGAATTGGTGTGGGAGTCATTATTGGAGTTAATGTAATTGTTGGCCATGGACTTGGGGTGATTATGGGTTCAAGATAAGGAAGCTTGGGATCTGTTGACGGTTTTTTTGCATTGTATTTAATTGAGAAATTACAACCTGATAGGTCAACTGATTCTAATTTGACTAAAATATTTGAGGTAGGGTCAAAATAATAGTCATTTGAATCTGCGGTTAAATAGGCGTCGGAAAAATCAGTAGGAGTTTGAGGATGAGCATCCATAAGAATTGTAAAAGGAGGGTCGCCCCAATAAAATGAATAATAATTTTTTCTAATTAAAGCAATACCACTTTGATTTTTAAATTGGGGAAATTGATTATATTTATTATATTTTTGACATTCTATAAAAAAACCATTATCTGTAAATGAAAATAAACCAATTTCTTCATCAGATAGTTGATTATCTTGAATTACTCTAACCATTTTCTTTCCTTCTAAATTTGAATTTAGGAAGTTGATTTTTACCGTCTTTATTGAAGATTTAATTTCAACAATTTGTTTATTAAAATCTAATAAATTCATATTTAATCCAATTTGATGAAGGCCACTAAAATAGCCATATAAATTAGATTGTCTTAACTGATTTGCAATATAACCTTTGCCCATAGGATTGAAACTATCAGCGTACTGAAAAATTTGATATGATCCATTAATAAATTGACCAGCACCAGCATGATTAAGATTTAAATTATGACCAATTTCATGAATAATGATTTGAGAAAATAATATATCGTTGATATTTTCGAATATAAATGTTTCATTACCTCCATAATTAGCAAGACCAACAATACCACCAGAACAAGAAATACGACCATTTTTATTATCTTGAGGGTCAAAGGAATTGTCAATGACGTATATATAATGATTAAATTTTTTATTAGTTGATTTATAAAATTTATCTAAAACAACCTGCATATTGGTGGTGTTATAACGATAATCATTTTTAAAATCCCTAAAAAATTCACAAAAATTACTTCCGTCGGAATTTATTTTTTCTTTTGTTTCGTTATAGAGAGATATCCATTCAGAGATTACACTTGTTTCAGTATTAAAGAAAAATTTATCTTTTGTTATGGTTTTATAATAGGCATTTACAGAATAAGTATTTTTTAAATCTAATATTTTACTTTTTAAAGTGTTTTTAGTTTCAGCATCTATACTTTTATTTTTGGTAAAGGTGACAGGAATAATTGCAACTGATTGGTTAGTTAATGTAGGAGGCTCAGTTTGTTGTAATATGATATTTTTTTCGTCTGTAATAATTTTTTCATTAAATAGAACAAGTTTTTTTTTAAAAGTTGTTTTTTGATTACTAAAAGTTTGTTTTTTCGATTGAGGAAATATTATTTGATAGAGTTTTTTATTTGGCAGTTGAAGGTAGTTATTAATAATTGGTTTATTTTTAAAGTCTTCACTAATTACTGTAAAAATATTTCCTTGTTTAATATCGACGTAGTTTTCAGTAAGTATTTTTTGGCCTAATTGAGTAATTATTTTTTCAGGCAAGAGATGTGACCAAAATAAACTGGGATTTGTTTCTAACTCTTGAGTAAGAATTTCTTTTCTTTTGAGTAAATCTTGTTTTGGTGCATTGATTCCAGATAGTAATTTAGTATTGATTTCTTGAATTTGTATCAAGGGAGATTGAGATATGGAAGCTTGGGAATTAAGAGTATTATATTTTTTGAAAAGTGTAATTGTACTGACAAAAATCGCTAGAAGAATTAGTATTAATAAAAATAAGGGTGTAAATTTTTTCATAAATAATTTTTTATTTTGCCAGGCCGATGATAATTGCGCCAATAGACATAAGAACTGCGCCAAAAAGTATAGGTAAAGTAACTTTTTCTTTTAATATTATGGCAGCGAAAATAATGGTAATAATCAAACTGAGTTTATCAATCGGGGAAACTTGAGAAGCTTGGCCAAGTTGCAAGGCGCGAAAATAAAAGAGCCAAGATAAGCCTGTTGCAATACCGGAAAGAATTAAAAATATTAAAGAAAATTTGGAAATGGATGAAATTTCTTTATAAGTGCCCTGCGCAAAGACAATTCCCCAGGCAAATAATAAGATGACAATTGTTCTAATAGCGGTGGCTAAATTTGAATTGACATTTTTAATCCCGATTTTAGCAAGGATAGCAGTGATTGCGGCAAAGAAGGCAGAAAGTAATGCATAAATTAACCAGTTCATATTTCATAGTATAATTAATTTATATGAATAAATCATTTCAAACTCAAGAAAATCTTTTAAAAGCTTTTGCGGGAGAATCGATGGCACGCAATAAATATAATATGTTTGCCAAAGTTGCCCGAAAAGACGGCTTGGAATGGATTGCACGAGTGTTTGAAGAAACAGCGGATAATGAACGAGCGCACGCGGAGGAACTTTTTGAATTAATTGAAAAACCTCTTAATTTCCAAAGTAACTTAGAAATTAAGTCTTATAAAAAAACTTTAGATAATTTAAAGATGGCCGCAGAAGGGGAGAAATACGAATGGACGATAATGTATCCTGATTTTAAGAAAGTGGCAATTGAGGAAAAACAAACAGAAGCGATTCGATTATTTGGTCAGTTAAAAAAAGTTGAGGAGAAACATGAAGAACGCTATATTATTCTTGCAAAAAAAATTGATAATAAAACCCTGTATGATATGGACGCCATATTGGAGTGGAAGTGCGTAAACTGCGGTTACATTTATAAAGGAAAAAAACCACCAGAAAAATGTCCGGTATGTCAAAAACCATTTACTTGGTATATGCCCCTGGGATTAGTTAGGTAATTGTTGTCTTTGAATTGGGTTTAACTGTATATTTTGAGCGGTGACACTACCATCAGAATTTTCTGTTCCAAAAACAGCAACTTTTTCTCCAGTTTTCAAATCAGTGATTGTTGCTTGACTAGCTTTATTTAAGGTCATTTTTTGAGAAAATAAAACTATTTTACTTGAGCCGTCTTGAAGTTTGACCGTAATACTTTTTTCATCAGTCGACAAAATTTCACCATTAACAGGTCGAAATCCTATTCTATTTGTTGTATTTGTTCTTTGTCCCATACCTCGAGAAAAAGTGGTTTTTTTATTTTCTTGGTACTTCATTCCCCCATAAAAAGAAATTGTTCCGATAATTAAAGCGATAATAATTGTTATTAAAATATTTTTGTTCATGACTAAATTATACAATACGTAACACGTAGCACGTAGCACGTAATACGAAACACGAAGCAAGTAATTAGTGGCTAGTGAATAGTGATTAGTAACTAATAACCATTAGCTATTTCTATAACTTAGAACTTTATTCATACCTCAGTGCTTCAATAGGTTGTAAGTTGGCGGCTTGGCGGGCAGGCCCGCCTGCCACACCTAATTAATAAAGTAATTTAAAATTTATAAATAACTTATTCATATCTAAGCGCCTCGATTGGCTGTAAATTCGAGGCTTGGCGGGCAGGATACCAACCAAAAACAATTCCAATAAATCCTGAGACGCTAATAGCGAGTAAAATCGAAATAAGAGAAATAGTAAATGGCAGGCTCATTAATTTAGCGAGAGTAAATGAGGTACCAATTCCAACAAGCATTCCAATAACTCCTCCTGTAAAAGTAAGAATAATTGACTCAACTAAAAATTGAATGATGATTATTTTTTTCTTGGCGCCAAGAGCTTTACGCAGGCCAATTTCTCTTGTGCGCTCAGTGACGGTGACAAGCATGATATTCATAATTCCAATTCCACCAACTAGAAGTGAAATGGCGGCGATGCCGGAGAGTAGGGTTGTAAAAGTGCTAGTTACTTGATTGGCAGTATTTAAAATATCGTTTTGGGAGAATATCATAAAATCTGCTGAGGCAGGATCTTTTAATTTGTGTCTATCGAGTAAAAAATAACCAATTTGATTTTGGGCAGATGTCATCATTTCTTGATTTTTTGCTTCGACAGCAATTGACGAAAGATAATTAATTCCAAACAATTGTTTTTGTGCAGTTGTTAGAGGGACAAAAATTATATCATCTTGATTTTGGAAGCCACTTCCACCTTTGGCAGTTGTAATTCCAATAATTTGTAGGACTTGTCCATTAATTCTAATAGTTTTCCCGAGTGGATTACTATTTTCTCCAAATAAATCAGTTGCAACTTGAGGACCAATGACTGCGACTTTACTCATTTCATTAATGTTACGTTGACTAATAAAAGTACCTGAAGTTAAAGTTATTTTTCTAATTTCAGCATAACTTGGATAGACGCCGATGATTTGGGTATTGGTGTTGTTTCTGCCAGCGATGACTTGTCCTCGACGTTGAAGTTCTGGTGAAATTTTATTAATTGTGGTTATTGATTTTTCATTTTCTATTGCTTGAGCATCCTCGAGTGTGAGGGTGCTACTACCGCCAAGAGCGCCGCGCACTGCGCCGCTATTTTGGCTACCGGGTGAAATAGTTAAAAGATTTGAACCTAGCGATTGAATTTGATTTTCTACTGCCTTTTGACTAGCTTGACCAAGCGAAACTAAAGCGATGACACTTCCAATACCAATAACAATACCTAAAATGGCAAGACTGGTACGCATTTTATTGATCGTTAAGGTACTAAAACATTCTGTTATGAGTTCAATTAAGTCCATATTAGTTTTTTCTATCGTCAACAATTTTTCCATCTTTAATATGGATAATTCTTTTGGCATGGCGGGCAATGTCTGGTTCATGGGTAATCATAATAATAGTATGGCCTTGTTGATTTAATTTTTTAAAAATAGTCATAATTTCTTCGGCTTGAATTGTGGCAATGTTCCCGGTAGGTTCATCAGCTAGAATAATTGCTGGATCCATAACTAGAGCACGAGCAATTGCGACTCGTTGCTGTTGACCACCAGACAGTTGATTTGATGTATGTTCCATCCGATTTGCAAGGCCAACCATTTCTAAATACTTTTTTGCAGTCGATAGTCTCTTATCTTTTTTGATTCCGGCATAAGTCATGGGTAAGATGACATTTTTTAAAGCGGTGGTTCGAGGTAGGAGATTAAAGGCTTGAAAAACAAAGCCAATTTTATAATTACGAATTTCTGCTAGTTCATCTTCGGTTAATTTTGATACATTTTGATTATCGAGAATATATTCACCTTTTGTTGGATTATCAAGGGCTCCAAGAATATGCATAAGGGTTGATTTACCACTACCTGATGGTCCCATAATGGCAACAAATTCCCCTTTTTTTATGGAAAAAGAAATATTTTCTAAAGCAATAGTTTCGACTGATCCAGAATTATAAATTTTGGAAATATTTTTAAGAGTAATCATAAATGTAGTATTATTTTAACGAGCAAAATTTCGGCCACTGCCAATACCAACGGCGCCACTAAAAGGTGAGCGACTTTGCTGAGTTTGGGTTGTTGTTTGAGTGATTGAAGTGATGATAACATCTCCTTCTTTTATTCCAGATATTATTTCTGTCTCACTATCTGAAGATAAACCAATTTCAACATTTACTTCCTGAAGTTTATTATTTTTTAGAACACGAATATATACTTGGTCATTTTGAGTTTGAATACTTGAGGAAGGAACAAGTAGGATATTGTCTTTTGCTTGAGTAATAATATTGGCCGAGGCGGCCATATTAGCTAAGATTGTTTCGGGATCGTTATCTAAACGAATAACAGTTGGATAAGTGGTCACTCCTGAAGAGACAGAGCCGGAGAGATCAATGCTAACAACTTTTCCTGTATAAGTTTTGTCCGGTATAGCATCAAAAGTAATTGTTGCTCGATTACCAATTTTTATTTTAAGAACATCAATCTCAGTTAAGTTGATTGTGACACTAGGTAGTGCTTTGGTTCTGACAGTTGCGATTTTAGTGGAGAGGATATCATTAGTTGTGGAAGATTGAGTTTGGGTAATAACCGACCCAACTTGTAGAGAAAGACCGGAAACATACCCGGAAATTGGCGCATAAATTATTGGAGAGGATTTTTGATAGGCCAACCAGGCGCTATTTAATGAATTTTGAGCTTGAACGACAACATTTTGTTGGTTTTTATATTTTGCTTCAGAGGCAAGCCAAGTATTTTCGGCGACATGGTATTCGACTAAGGCTCGATTAGTATTATTTGGTGAGCCATCTGAATTTTGATAAGTACCATTGGTAGCCAGATCAAAATGAGTTTTCCAATCAGTAAACATATCGGCCTGAAGTGTATAAAGATTTGTTTTAGCTGTTTCTAAATTATTTTTTGCACTTTGGTAGCTTGCAAGTGATGAGGAAGCATTTTGTTGACCGGAAAGATCCAATTCAATTTCTGCAATTTTATCTCCCATTTTTATTAAATCACCGTCTTTGACATAAACTTGAGAAACAACTCCTGAAGCTTGAGTATTAATTGAACTGTTATTTGATGTTGAAACTTGCCCAGAGCCTGTGACCGAAACGACCAGTGTTTTTTTTTCAGCAATTGCTGTCTGATATTGGGGTTGAGAAGTGGAACTATTTTTTATTTTAAAAATTACAAATAGTACTAATCCGCAAATAATAAGGAGAATAGTTATTTTTTTTGCTAAAGTTAATTTTTTAAAAAAGGTAATAAATTTATTCATAAGTCCATAAAAAGAATATAGCTAGTATAACCGAAAAGGAAGAAAATTTCTGGTTAATAGTTATTCCAGAGCATTTGGTTATAGACTTCGTGATGATACAAAACTTCACCATTTTTTACTTTTGTTCCCAGATCCATTGGGCTGCGGTTGGCGGCGACTTGTTTTAATTCAATAAATTTCTTTTTTAGTTCGTCACCAATTAATTTAGATATAACCTCACTTTGACGAAATTGGGTAATGGCAGTTTGAATATTGCCAGGTAGGAATCTAATTCGGGGACGCTTATTTTTATCCTCTTTTTCTAATGGTCCCTCAAGACCAACTTTAATTAAACTATAAAGCATGAGATATGGATTAGCATCAGGTCCGACACTTCTCACTTCAATTCTGGCTGAGCGTTCATTAAAAAGAGGGATGCGAATCATTGCTCCGCGGTCGACTTCTGAGACTTTTATTTCATTTGGTGCTTCAAAATGGGGATCAAGTCGACGATAGGCATTGACACTACTATTAAGAATTAAACAAATATCATTGGCGCTACTTAGTATTCGATTAATAATTGACCAGCCAAGACTGGAGAGGTGGGCGCGACCAGTTTTTTCATAGAAAAGATTTTTTCCATTTTTTGAAATCGAAAGATTAGTATGCATACCACTGCCATTAATACCGACAATGGGTTTGGGTAAAAAAGTAGCGGTAAGTCCCATGTTGCGGGCAATTTGTCTTGCTACAAGTTTATAGATTTGGATTTGATCGGCGGCGTTGACAATTTCGGAATATGAATAGTTTAATTCAAACTGAGAAGGAGCAACTTCGGGATGATCTTTCTCATTTTCAAAACCCATTGCCCGCTGGGCTTCGGCGGTACGGTCGATAAAGACACGTAAAATATCATTGGGGAGAGAATGATAGTAGCCACCATAGGCGGCAATTTCAAAACCAGTTTTTTCATTATAATTTTTTTCGGCATCTTCTCCTTTGAGTAAAAAACCCTCGACTTCATTGGCGGCATTAAAAACATAGCCTTTTTCTTTTTTTAATTTTTTTACATAAGTTTTTAGAAGTCCTCTTGTGTCCATTTCATAGGCTTTGCCATTTTGATCCATGACTTCACCCATAATCAGGACTTTACCTGGCCCAAAGACATCAGTTGGCAACCACCAGAAAGCTGGCCAATCAATTCTCAATCTAAGATCTGATTCGGCTTGTCGAGAAAAACCTCGAATTGACGAACCGTCCAATGTTAAATTATCATAATTTTCTAAAAAGAATTTTTTATCATAATCTAGCATATGTAGCCGGCCTTCGATATCAGAAAAACCAATAGTGACAGCTTTCAATTTTTTTTCTTTTTTTAAGTAAGTAAGGTAATATTCTTTTAATTCACTTTCGCTGACATTTGAGGTTCTTTTTTTCTTTGCCTCAAGATTCATTTGTTCCAGTTCATCGTAAGGAATTTCTAAGAAGCTTCGAAGAGGTTTATTTATATCCATTTTAATATAAAAACTTATAAAATTAATATATATTGCAAGTATAATATAATAAAATATTATAATTTACAAGTATTATTTAGAGTTGTTACAACTTTATGATAATGTCATAGTTAACCACGTGAAAATGTCACCCCTCA
>CAYZAZ010000001.1:66391-82037 GCA_964476545.1 uncultured Gammaproteobacteria bacterium | reverse complement strand
AGAAACAAGAAGCGCTACTGGATGTAATTATATTGAGTGGCTAAAGTAAAATCTACGAAAGTACGAATATGTACGAATATACGAATAGAGTATAAGACAGATACTTCACTGTTTATATGTCGTTAATATTGTAAAATTAATTGTGTGAAATATTTGATACGAAAAAAAGATCTTATTTATCCTGAATTAAGTTTTAAAATCATTGGTATTTTATTCGAAGTATTTAATAATCTTGGATATGGATATCAGGAAAAATATTATCAAAAAGCAGTTGCAATTTCCTTCAAGGAAAATAAAATTAATTTTAAAGAACAGGTATATTTTCCTTTAAGATATAAAGATATCAAATTAGGAAATTCGTATTTTGATTTTTTAGTTGAAGGAAAAATAATTATTGAATTAAAAAAAGGAGATAGGTTTTCAAAACACGATATTACTCAAATTTACAGTTATTTAAAAATATCTAACTTGCAGTTAGGGTTATTAGTTAACTTTACGAGTAAAGGTGTGAAATATAAACGAATTTTAAATATAAATTAGTAAATTCGTACTTTATTCGTAATTTCGTAGTAATTATGGGTATAAAAGAAGCCATACTTCGTTTTTTGGAATACTGTGAATTGGATCGAAATCTTTCGATTAAAACAGTTCGGATGTATGGCTACTATCTTCAATTCTTTCAAAGCTGGCTGTTAAATAAAAATCCAAATGAAAAAGATTTTGAGGTGGAAAAAATTGATGAGAATATTATCAGAAACTTTCGACTTTATATTTCTCATGAATATAAAAATCCCTACAAGGGTGAATTAAAAAGACAGACACAAAATTATTTTTTAGTTGCTCTACGTTCATTTTTACGCTATTTGATTAAACAAAAAGTGGCAGTGATTTCGCCAGAAATGATTGAACTTGGAAAACAGCGAGACCGGAATATTAAATTTTTGCTTCCTGAAGAATTAGAAAAGTTATTTGCCTCAGTTGAAGTAAAAGATATAAGTGGTATTCGTGATCGAGCAATTCTTGAAGTGTTATTTTCAACTGGTTTGCGGGTATCGGAACTTGCAGGGTTAAATCGCGAGCAAGTAAATATTGAAGTGGGTGAATTTGGAGTGATTGGAAAAGGGGGTAAAGCACGGGTGGTTTTTTTATCAAAGCGGGCAAAGGAATGTTTACAAAAATATTTTTATGCACGAAAAGATCCCAATCGTCCCCTATTTATTCGCTATGCAGGACCAACTCCTAAAGAAGGATTAACTGATCAAAAATTGCGATTATCGGTGCGCTCAATTGAGAGAATGATTGATAAATATAGAAAAAAAGCTGGAATATTGTTTCGAATCGGACCCCATGTGTTGAGACATTCCTATGCGACCGATTTACTGTCTCATGGGGCGGATTTGCGCAGTGTTCAGGAAATGTTAGGTCACAAAAATATTGCCACCACCCAAATTTATACTCATGTAACCAATGTTAGATTAAAAGAAATCCATGAGAAGTTTCATTCGGGAAACAAGTGATTAATTTTCAATTAACAATTTTCAATTTTCATTGAAATTAAAAATTTAAATGTTTAAAAATTTGAAATTTGAAATCCTATTAGGTATATTAGTTTTTATTTTTATTGTATTTTTTTCTTACTTTGCAATTCATCGCGTGTATGAGTTACGATCTTATTATTATGATCTGGGAATAATGGATCAAGTAGTTTACAACACAGCTCAGGGAAGATTTTTGGAAATGACTAATCAGGATTTTGGGAAAAACATTTCGCGTCTAGCTATTCATTTTGATCCAATACTTGCATTACTTGCACCTTTTTATAAAATTTGGGAAGGTCCAGAGATATTACTCATTATCCAGACAATTGTTTTAGCTTTTGGTGCTATAGCTACTTATTTAATTGCGAAACATATTTTGAAAAATAAGTTATATGCTTTTATTTTTGGCCTTTCGTATTTATTTTATTTTCCTGTACAGCGCGCTGTTCTTTTTGACTTTCATGCTATAACTTTTGCAACTACTTTTTTACTTTTTTTAATTTATTTTTTTTTAGTAAAAAAATACTGGTTAGTGATGATGTTTTTTTTCATTGTTTTATTAACAAAAGAACATGTCGGATCAGTAACTTTCTTTTTAGGACTTTATTTTTTTGTGACAAAAAAAAGTAAAAAATATTCATTGATATTGATGATACTAAGTATTATTACGGTCATTTTAACTGTAAAAATAATTATCCCCTTTTTTCGTCAGGAGGAGCATTTTGCTGTGGGATATTTTACTAATTTTAACCAATTATTTTCGCAGGAAACGGTTGCTTATTTAAAAAAAATTACTTTATCACATGGAGTTTTTATAGTTTTTGCACCAATTACATTTTTAATTGCATTACCTGAGTTAGTTATGAATAGTCTCAGTACGAATGATAATATGAGGCAAATATATTTTCATTACAATTCTTTAATTGTTGCTTTCGTTATGTATGGAAGTATTGTTGGTTTTTCTAAAATAAAAAAATTTAAAAATATTTTTTTAATAATTTTTTTTGTGACAAATTTAACAAGTATTTATTATTACAATCCTCTCCCCTTTTCATTTTTAAAACGACCCTATTTTTTAGCAAATATTAATAGTAAAAAAATCACTTTTTTAAAAAAATGGAATAAAAACTTAGGTAATAGTGAAAAAGTAATGACGACGCCGAAGATTGCACCTTTTTTTACGGCTCGGCAATTTTACTATGATTTTTTATTTGATCCGACTTATGGCAACATGGGAAAGTCAGAGAATGATATAATAAAAAAGATAGATCAGTATAATCTGGCAGATTGGGTAATCATTAACAAAGCGGAAGTGAGGGCTGGTTTACCTAAAAAGTTTTATGAAAAATTAGTTGCAGATAGCAATTTTGCGAAAGTTGAGGAAGAGGAAGGGATAGAGGTGTATAGGAAAGAATAATGATACGAATGATACGAATGGGAAATGCCTGCCCGCAATGCTTAACGCATAGCGTTTGCAGGCGGGCGAATGATGCGAATATACGAATAAAAAATATAATAGAGAATGGTTAATAGCTAAATTACTAATGGTTATATGTTACGTGTTATGTGTTACGTGTTTTAAATTAGAAAGTTCTAATTTCTATGATTTCAGTAATAATTCCATTTTTTAATGAGGCGGAGAGTTTGCCGACTCTAATTAATCAATTAATTAGAGAGCTCAGTTTAGTCGGTGGTAAGTGGGAAGTTGTGTTGGTTGATGACGGGTCGACGGATGCGACAAGTCAACAAGTCTATAAAGTCATAAAGTCTAAAGAAGAAATAAGGATAATAAAATTAAGAAAACAATTTGGTAAGGGAGAGGCATTAAAGACTGGGGTAGAAAATGCCAAGGGCGATATTCTTGTTTTTATGGATGGAGATTTACAAGATGATCCAAAAGATATTTCTAAGTTAATTCAAAAAATTAATGACGGATATGATTTCGTCAATGGCGTGCGATCCAAAAGGAATGATAATTTAATGGTCAAAATATATTCGAAAATTGCTGGATTCTTTTTGAAAACATTTTTACATTCTCCATATGAAGATATTAATTGTGGTTTCAAAATGTTTAAAAAAGAAGTCTTAGTTAATTTTACCTTTTATGGGAATAATTTTCGTTTCTTTCCTTTGGCAGTTTACTATAGCGGATATAAAGTTGGGCAAATATCAGTTACAAATAATCCTCGAAAGTTTGGCAAAAGTAAATTTGGCCCGGGAAAATTACTTTTTGGAATTTTTGATACTGTGACGGCATATTTTATTTATCGCTTCTCGGAAAGACCATTACATTTTTTCGGATCAGTTGGTGGAGGATTTTTTCTTTCAGGTTTTTTGATTGCCTTATATCTTTCATATGAACGAATTTTTTTTGGTATTTTACTTTATCGGCGGCCTTCATTACTCTTGGCAATTTTACTAATAATTGTAGGTTTACAAATCTTAATGACGGGAATAATTGGAGAGTTAATCGTCTATTTGAATAAGAGAATAAATAAATAATCAACATATGAACCCAATTCTTGCTTTAATCATCGCTAATATTATTTGGGGAGCGGCTTCACCAATATTCAAACTTGCTTTAACCAATATACCGCCTTTTACGTTGGCATTTATTCGCTTTTTTTTTGCTGGAATTATTTTTATTCCCTTAGTTTTAAATAATTTGCAAAAAATAACTTGGAATCAATTTTTTAGAATAATTTTAGTTGGATTTTTTGGAGTAACAATAAATATTACCTTTTTTTTCTTAGGCTTACCGAAGACAACGAGCATTAATGCGCCGGTAATTGCCTCATCGGGCCCGGTATTTATTTATTTGTTTTCAGTTTTGTTTTTGAGAGAAAGACCGAAGTTAAAAATATTTAGTGGGATGTTGGTGGCGCTTTTGGGGGTTTTGGTGATTATTTTTGCTCCAGTTTTTTCTGATGGTAAGCAATTTAATTTTGGGGAAATTGAAGGCAATTTATTTTTTTTAATTGCAACTTTGGGAGCTGTTTTTCAAACAATTATTGGGAAAAAAGTTTTAAAAGAAGTTAATTCTTACATGGTCACTTTTATTTCCTTTATTTTTGGAAGTTTGACTTTTTTGCCATTTGCAATAAATGAACGTTGGTCATTTGGATTATTAAATATTAATGGTTGGATTGGAATTATTTTTGGTGTAGTGTTTTCCTCAGCGCTCGCCTATTTTCTTTTTTATTATGGAATTAGAAAAATTCAAGCACAGGAAGCAGGAATATTTACATATATTGACCCGGTTGTCGCTGTATTAATTGCCATTCCCCTACTTGGTGAGTATCCTCATTTTTACTTTTTTGTTGGTTCAATTTTGGTTTTTGGAGGAATATTTTTGGCAGAAGGAAGGATTCATTATCATCCGATACGTAAATTAATCCGACCAATCCGACAAATAAACAAATCCGACCAATAAATAATTTAATTTATTAATTTATTTATTTGTAGTATTTGTCAGATTGGTAGTATTGGTAGTATTATTTTTGGTAAAATTATTCTATGGAAAAAAAAATCTTAGTCACAGGAGCTGGAGGTTACATTGGATCGGTGGCGACTTATTTACTGCTTCAAAAAGGATATGAAGTGGTAGCACTTGATAATTTTACGACCGGTTATAGGCAACCATTGGAATTTTTTCAAAGTAAATTTGGGGAAAAGCAATTTAGATCTTATGAAACGGATTTAAAAAGTGACCTCTCCCCTATTTTTGATAAGGAGTCCTTCGGCTTTGCTCAGGATAAATCGCCTTTTGATGCGGTTTTACATTATGCGGCTTCATGCTTGGTGGATGAATCAATGAAAAATCCGCAAAAATATTTTTTAAATAATGTAGGAGGTTCGAGTAATTTATTAGTAACGCTTTTTAAGTACAACATTAATAAAATTGTTTTTTCTTCTACTTGTGCAGTTTATGGCGAGGCGGAATATGTGCCAGTGGATGAGAAACATAAAACAAATCCAGCAAATCCCTATGGGGAATCAAAAAGAATGGTCGAAAATATGTTGCGTTGGTATGGAGAATTGAAAGAATTAAAGTATTGTATTTTGAGATATTTTAATGTCTGTGGGGCGAGTGACGATGGCATAATTGGCGATTCAAAAAAACCTTCGGTTTTGTTAATGCAAAATGCAGTGCGTGGCGCTTTGGGAATTGAACCATTTTATTTGACTTGTCCTGAGGTGGAAACGGTTGATAAAACTCCGATTAGAGATTACATCAACGTGGTTGATTTAAATAACGCCCATATTCAAGCATTGGAATATTTATTTAATGGAGGAAAAAGTGAAATAATTAATTTGGGAACAGGAACCGGAAATTCTGTTTTGGAGGTCGTTAATCAAGTTCAAAAAACAATTGGTCAGTCAATCTCTTTGCAAAAAACAACGGCGCGCCAAGGAGAATATGCCAAGATGATTGCTTCGATTGCAAAAGCAAAAGAAATTTTAAATTGGGAGCCAAAAAGGACAATTGAAGATAGTGTAAAATCTTTAGTACTTTGGTATAAGGAGCATCCGCAAGGATGGGAAAAATAATGCAATACAAGCTTCTTTCAATCATCATTCCAGTTTTTAATGAAGAACATTATATTAGAAAAACTATCGAGGCGGTAGTTGGGGCTGATAGTTGTGGTTTAAAAAAGGAAATTATAATTGTGGATGACGGATCGAATGATAGAACTGTTGCCAATATCAAATATCAAATATCCCAACTTCGCCAAAAGGCTTCGATGGGCGAGGCAAATATCAAAACGACATATCAAAAATTAAAAATACCAGAATCTAAGTTTATTCTAGTTCAAAATAGAATTAATGAAGGGAAGAGTGCTTCGTTAAAAAAAGGGTTTTTAAAGTCTACGGGTGATATTGTCTTGGTTCAGGATGCAGATTTAGAATATGATCCGGCAGATTATCCCCGATTACTTGAGCCAATTTTGAAAAAAGATGCCGATGTTGTCTATGGTTCGCGTTTTATTTCTGATCGACCGCATCGAGTTTTGTATTTTTGGCACTATATGGTTAATTTTTTTGTAACAGTGTTGTCTAATATGTTAACCAATTTAAATTTGACCGATATAGAAACAGGCTTTAAGGTTTTTAATGGCGATTTGATTAGAAAACTGGCACCTAAATTAGAGTCAAAAAAATTTGGTTTTGAACCAGAAATTACGGCTCGAATTGCAAAAATTCCCAAGATTAAGATTTATGAAGTAGGTATTTCTTATTCAGGTCGCACCTATCAAGAAGGAAAAAAAATTGGTTGGGTGGATGGAGTGAAGGCAATTTATGAAATTGTTAAGTTTAATTTATTTTCAAAATAATTAGACAATGTATTTTGAGATTTCATTTTTTAGTTTTTCAAGGCCAAAATTTGTGGTTACGGAGATAAATTGAGGAGAAAATTGAGAGTATCTTTCTTTGATTTCTTTTAGTATTTTTTCTCCATCGCCAACATAGACATCGATTTTATTAAAAACAAAAATTGTTTTTTTTGCCTGAACTTTTAGTTCTTGAAGAATTTTTTCGACAATATCAATTTTTTCAAGCATCTCTCGATCACTAATATCAATAACATGAAGTAAGATATCGGCATAGACTGATTCCATAAGAGTTGATTTGAAAGAGCTAATCAAAGATGAGGGCAAATCTTTAATAAAGCCAATAGTGTCGGAAAGTGTAACTTGCTTTTTTTGCTCTGGAAAATATAATTTTCCGGTAATGCTATCGAGTGTAGTAAATAATTCGTTTTCGACAACTTTCTTTTTTTTGGTTAAAAGATTAAAGAGCGAAGTTTTACCTGCATTGGTGTAGCCGACAATGGAAATGGCCGGGATATTATTTTTCTTTCTGCGCTCGAGTTGCGATAAGTGTTGTTTGGAAATTTTTTCGAGTTGGTCAGTCTTCTTTTTTATTTGGTCTCGAAAGTGACGCTTCATAATTTCGATATTAGTTTCGCCTTGTCCTTTTGTGCCAATACCTCCCGCTTGTCGGGAAAAATAAGTGACGCCCAGACCGTAAATTCTGGGACCCATATGGTGCATTCTGGCAATTTCAATTTGGAGTTTGGCTTCGTTTGTTGTGGCGTGTTTATCGAAAATATTGAGGATTAAATCAATCCTGTCCCAGACTTGAACGTTGGGATTTTCGCCCCAAAGTTTTTGAGTTAAATTAAAAAGTACACTAATATTCACCAGTGCATTAATAATGACGACATCAATCTTTTTAGTTGCGACAATTTCGGCTAATTCCATAACTTTTCCCGATCCAATAAAGGTGGCTTTGTCGGGATGGTCGCGGTGTTGAATAACGTCGACAATATCTATGCCATTGTAGGTGGCAACTAGCGATCTTAGTTCTTGTAATTTTTTTTGAGCATCTTCTTTGCTGTGGCGGTGATCGACGACATCAACAAGGACAACGCGATGAATTTTTTGCATATATACTCCCCCATTGTCACAAAGAGTGAGATAAATGTCAAATCGACTCTAAAAATGGTAAAATACTAGTTCTGGAAACAATCATAAAATTCTCTCAAGTCTCCTTTGACTTTGGGTTTGATAAAACAATTATTGATGAAGTGAGCTTCTCTGTGCGGAAAGGGATGAAGGTGGCTTTAATGGGTCAAAATGGTGCGGGTAAAAGTACCCTTTTTAAATTAATTACAAGAGAAATTGAGCCGACAGCGGGTAATATTTCTGTAGATAAAAGATTAATTATAGCGACGGCTCACCAGGTAATTTCTCTAGATAATATGAATTTGACAATTGAGGAATATTTTAAAAAAATATTGCCTGATATTGAGTCTTACGAATTGCAAAGAAGGATGAGTAATGTACTTTCGGCGGTAAATCTGAAGGCGCCAACTCATAAAATCATTAAATCATTTTCCGGTGGTCAGCAAGCGCGCTTGCTTTTGGCTTCGGCACTTATTCAAGACCCAGATTTACTTTTACTTGATGAACCGACAAATAATCTTGATCGTAGTGGTATCGCCCATCTCACTGATTATTTAATTAATTATCAAAAAAGTGTAATCGTTATCTCTCATGATGCCGAATTTTTAAATGCTTTTACCGAGGGAGTTTTGTATTTAGATAATTTTACAAAGAAAATTGAGCAGTATGCGGGGAATTACATTGATGTAGTTGAACAAATTGCGGTGCGCATCGAGAGGGAGCGTCGACAAAATGCTCAAATGGAGCGCGGAATTATGGAAAATAAGGAGCGATCAAATTATTTTGCTAATAAAGGTGGAAAAATGCGCTTGGTTGCCAAAAAAATGAGGGAAAAGGCGGAAAAGATGGAAAGTGAAAAAGTAGCGGTGCGTCGGGAAGATAAAACAATTCGTTCCTTTATTATTCCCACCCAGGAAGATTTAGTGAATGAAGAGTTGAAGATATCTTCTTTTACGATTATGGAAAATCACCAAGAAATTACAAAATCAGCTCGAATTTTTTTGTCAAAAAATAAACACTTGCTGATTGTCGGGCCAAATGGAATTGGTAAAAGTACTTTGATTGAATCAATAGCGTGTGGGACAGCTAAAGGAGTGACCATGTCGCCGGGTATTCGGATTGGTTATTATCGCCAGGATTTTTCAACTTTAGATTTTAATGATACGGTATATGAATCTTTTACTAAGGCACTAAAAGAATCAGACGGTGCTATTCATGAGCAGTATATTCGCTCAGTGGCGGCGGGATTTTTGATTACTCAAGAACATATTCATTCTCAAATTGGTTCGCTTTCTGAAGGACAAAAAGGATTGGTTTCTTTTGCGCGATTAGTCTTGCAACGACCTGGCTTATTAATTTTAGATGAACCAACCAATCACATAAATTTTCGGCATTTACCGCGCATTGCGGAAGCATTAAATAGATTTGAAGGAATGATGATCTTTGTTTCCCACGTTCCTGATTTTGTGGCCAAAGTAAGAGTTGATGAGGTGCTTGATTTAGAGAAGTAATCGATTAACATTTTCTACTGCGATTCCATTCATTATTCCATCAGTATCGATGACAACGCCGTCCATATCAAGAAATAATTCCATCTCCTCATGTGCTTCTTGAATTTCTTTCTGTTCGATTATTAACTTGTTATAAAATGTAGTTGGAGACAGTGGATTTTTTGAATCTATGTAACAAAGATGCAAGATGATGTTGTGACTTTGGGCGAGATTGTTAAGTTCTTTCATTACTTCGTCTAGATTTCTTTCTTTATCATCGACGATATATAAGTGCAATTTTATTTTTTTTTCATTTTCTCTTGGTTTTTCGATAAAATTTCGAATTAAGGTTTTTTTATTTTTTGAAGCAGGTAAATAGTGAGCACTGTCAATAATTTTGTTTAAGCCACAGTTTTCAAACTTTGTTTTTTGCCAAGCCAGGTCACCAACAGTCCAAATATAGGGATTAATTCCCAACTGTTTTATACACTTAATGAGTGGTTCTTCAATTATTTTTTTGTCTCTTTTTATCCTGACTTTGGTGAGGGCGTGAGGAGTAAATGAGTTTTCAATAGTTTTTTTAATTTGATCAAAAATGTCTGGTCGATGAAGTGCTTGAGCAATTGCTTGTACACTAGCTGGCCAGTTGTATTCTCCTGTTTCTGGCTCGTAGGAGTAGTAAGCTTTACTTTGCATGATTTCTCTCACTGATATTGCCGTCATAAGGATAGAATTATATAATTTTTAAAATCCATATGATATAATTTTTTTATTGCGGGATTAGTTTAATGGGCAGCCTACACCAAATTATGAATATTTGGCTTCGGCCGCCGAGCAGTGATCGTCACGAGCTTTAGGCTATTTTATAATTAGAATGTTTTTCTAAGTGCGGGATTAGTTTAATGGTAGAACGAGAGATTTCCAATCTTTCAGCAGGGGTTCGATTCCCCTATCCCGCTCAAATTTTTTAATAAAAATTTGAGCGAGGTTCGCCTCGCCGTAGGCAGGCGACCCGCTCAAGAATCCTTTGTAATTTTGAGCGAGATACCTCTCCCAAAGGGCGGGGCCCGCTCAAGAATATTGAATGAAAGCTACTACATATATTTTTCAAAGTCTGAAAGACAATAGAACTTATGTCGGTTCAACAAATGATTTTGCAAGACGATTAAAACAACACAACGCTGGTCAAGTAAAATCTACAAAGTATAGAATTCCATTTAAGACATTACTTATTGAAGAATTTGAAACGCTAACTGAGGCAAGAAAACGCGAAAGGTGGTGGAAAAGTGGAGCGGGTAGAAGAAAACTTAAAGAATATTACGAAAATCACAAAAGATGAAAAAAATAAACATTTATTTAGTTTTAATTTTCTTCCTCGCTTTTTTAATTCGCTTAATTGCCCTTAACCAGTCGCTTTGGTTAGATGAGGGAACGACGGCAAAAGTAGTACAAAGCTTCGGATTTACGCAGATAATAAGCGGATTCTCACCGCATGATTTTCATCCCCCACTTTATTATTTGTTTATGAAATTATGGACGAATTTTTTTGGTTATAGCGAGATTGCTTTGAGAATGCCATCTGTAATATTTAGTTTGTTGACGGGGTATGTGATTTACAAAATGGCTAAATGGTTAAATGGTTCAATTATTGCGTTATGGGGTACGATTTTTTTCCTTTTTAATCCGTTGATAATTTATTATTCGCAGGAAGCAAGGATGTATATGATGGTAACATTTTTATTAGTTTGTGGGTTGTATTTTTTAATAAAAATGTTGCAATCTCAAAACTCAAATGTCAAATGTCAAAATCTATTTGTAGGATTATTTTTTTCCTTATCTTTATTGACATTTTATGGATCGGTTTTTTTAATAGTTGCTGTATTAATTTGGTCATTGTTTAGAAAAGATTTTAAATCGTTTTTTATTTTATGTTTCATGTTATGTGTTACGTGTTTAATTCTCTCTCCCCTACTATATCAGCAATTGATAAATGCAAAAGTATCATTGCAGATTGTGACTAATTGGTCGCTGGTGCTTGGGAAAGCGAATTTAAAAAATTTACTTTTAATTCCGATTAAGTTTACCTCAGGAAGGATTAGTTGGGAACCGAAATGGTTATATTATATTGTTAGTGGTGGATGGTTAATGTTTATTTTATATCAAATATCAAATATCCCAACTTCGCCAAAAGGCTTCGATGGGCGAGGTAAATATCAAAATGACAAATCAAAGATTAAATATTTTAAACTTTTTACTTTATTATTAGTATTTCCGCTATTAATTGGTTTTATTGTTTCTTTTTTTACGCCTCTTCTTCAATATTTTAGATTTTTGTATTTGATTCCAGTAATGAGTATATTATTAGCCATTGGTGCGAATAAAAATTGGCAAAGATATGTGCTGGTGAGTGGCTTTATAATTTTTTCCTTTGTTTATTTATTTAATCCTCAATTTCACCGAGAAGATTGGAAAAGTTTGGCAAAAAATATTTCCGCTAATTCTGTTGTTTATGCAATCCCCTCTTCCATGGATGCACTTAAATATTATTCTAGTGAATTAACAATTAATGAATTAACGAATTTACGAGTTAACGAATTAAAGAAGCAAAAAAGTATTTTTGTGATACCTTATACTTTTGAAATTTATGGAATTGATTATAAAAAGGATTTGGAAAAAAAAGGATATGAGTTGAATGAAACAATAGATTTTAGAGGGGTGAGTTTAGAAAGGTGGAAGTTCAATTTATAATCTCGTAAATAATTTTTTATCGCACGAGAGTCTCACCCCGAATATGGATGAAACATGTCGGGGTCCCCTCGGAAGCGAAAAAAATTACTTACTTCGATTATTAATCTAGAATTCTGCCATCTTTGTATATTCATAAAAAGCCGTTAAGGCAAGGATTATTCCGCCGATAGTAAATGAGATGGCAAGGACATAGGGCGGTGCAATTGCTCCGTAAAGGGGAATATAAATATAGCAACCAATGGTAATGATTAAAAACATAACAATGTTGGCGAATAATAAATAAACAGGTTTTTTGATGGTATAAAGTAAGAATAACGAAGGTAGACTGGAAAGAGTGGTAATAATAAAGGGAATGGCGAGCATTTTGGTTAAATTGGCTGTTTGCTTAAATTTTTCTGTAAAAACTAAATAGAAAATTTGATTAGGTGTTAAGAAAAGAAGAAAGAATAAGGCGGTTGGAATTAATAAATACAGAAATCCGTGCTTAAGTTGATGAGTAGCTTCTTTTTTATTTGTTATTTTGGAAAATCCAGGGGAAATAACTTGGGTGACGCTAACAACTGTAGCAATAATTGTGAGAATTATTTTTTGGGAAAGACCATAGTAACCGACTTCTGATTTTGGTCTGAAATAAGAGAGTAAAAATAGATCCATTCTCATACCTAAATTATAAAATTGAGAGGCAATAAAATAGGTGAAGGTATAGTTAAAACGAAATTCTTCTTTAGCTATTTTAGCTTTCATCAAAATAAAAACTAAATCTTTTTTTTCAATCAAAAGCATTAGAAAAAAAATAGTTGGTCCTAAAATACCAAAAACAAAAACAACTGAGCCAACTGTAGCAATTTTCATAAAGACTATAATGAAAAGAACAATTGTTTTGACAACATTTTGGACATTTAAATAGATATTAGCTTGAACAAATTTTTTGGCGGCCAGAAGGCAATTGGTGGCAAAATTTTGCCAAATAAAAAAAAGAACAGAAAAAGCGGTTAAATAGAGTTCCCAGGGAGGGGCGCCAGTTTTAAAAAATACTTTATCAAGGTAGGGAAAAGTAAGAAATAAAATTCCAATAATAACTGAAGAAAATAACGATTGATAAAAAAAAGTTGTTTTGATAAAACGATATGTATTAAAAGCTTTGTTTTCAATAAGGACTGGCAAATAGGAGTAAATGGTGGCGGTTGTTCCAAAGTCCAAAATATTGGCTAAGACATAGGCGATTCCGAGTAGAACGCTTAAAACGCCGTATTGATCGGGATTTAGAATCCGGACGAGAATAAGGGCAAAAAGAGCGGTAAAAAAAACATTAAGGTAGTTGCCGAGAGTGTTGATAATAATATTGAGACTGGTAGGTTTTTTAATAAAAGAAGTGAGGCGGTGAATCATAACTATATTTTACTATATTAAATTTTTAGATTATGTCGGTTATGAATTCTTTTTCGCTCCGAGGCTCTGCTCGCTACCTCGCAATCCGCTTCTCGCAAACCTTTTTCATAACCGACACCTAAAAATTTTATTCAGCATTTAATACGAATATTCGTTATAATAAAATGTTAGATGTTATAAGTTATGTGTTATGTGATTAAACTATGAAAAAAGTAGCATTAGTGACGGGTATTTTGGGTCAAGATGGACCATATTTAGCAAAATTACTTCTTGAAAAAGATTACAAAGTTTATGGTTTAGTTCGTCGTTATTCTAATCCTAACTTCTCAAATCTTGAATATTTAGGCATTGAAAAACAGGTGGAATATTTAAGTGGGGACTTAACAGATGAATCTTCACTTTATAATGCGATAAAAATTGCTCGACCAGATGAAGTGTATAATTTAGCCGCTCAATCTTTTGTTGGTTCTTCTTGGGATCAGGCAAAATTAACAACTGAAATAAATGCTGTTGGAGTTTTGTATTTGTTAAATGCAATTAAAACTTTTTCTCCAGCAACCAGATTTTATCAAGCGTCAACATCAGAAATGTTTGGTCTTGGAAATGATGATGGTTTGCAAGATGAAAATACTGCATTCCACCCACGCAGTCCCTATGGAATTTCTAAAGTTTATGCATATTGGATGACGGTTAATTTTCGAGAATCATATAATTTATTTACTTGCAATGGAATACTATTTAATCACGAATCCCCTCTTCGCGGAATTCAGTTCGTGACTCGTAAAATTACTGATGGCGTGGCAAGAATTAAATTAGGCTTAGAAAAGGAATTGCGACTCGGAAATTTAGATTCAAAACGTGATTGGGGTTTTGCCGGTGATTACGTGGAAGCGATGTATCTTATGTTGCAACAAGATAAGCCAAACGACTATGTAATTGGAACTGGTCAAAATCATTCGGTACGGGAATTTGTGCAATTTGCTTTTGAAGCGGCGGGAATTACTAATTGGGAAAATTATGTAAAAAGTGATCCTCGCTATATGCGACCGGCCGAAGTACCAGACTTAAGAGCAAAAACAGATAAAGCCCAAAAGATATTGGGTTGGAAAGCAAAAGTCGAACTTAAAGAATTGGTAAAAATGATGGTTGAGGCGGATATTGAAAGATTAACTCAAATCTCAAATTTCAAATCTCAAAAATAATTATTCTTACAATATGTTTAAGAACATATTTGAGCTATTGAGTCAAACTATTATTGGGATATTTTATTTGAACAAGGCAAAACATTCTGCAAAAAACAAACTTCTTATCGTAATTACTGCAATTTGGTTGACTCTCAAATATTACACAGTTAACAAGATAAAAAAAATAACTCAAGAAAAGATATTGAGATTTAAAATATCTTTTTTTGATTATGGTACTTTTCACTTTCTTTTTAGGGAAGTTTTTTTAAGAAATCAATTTTATTTTGAATCAAGAAAAAAAGATCCATTAATTTTAAGCTGTGGAAGTAATATTGGACTAGAGGTTATTTATTTTAAATGGTTATATCCAAAAGCGACTATTATTTGTTTTGAACCAGACTTAACAACTTTTCGTCTACTTCAAAAAAATATAAAGGAAAATAATTTAGACAAGGTTTATTTATATAATAAAGCTCTTTCAGATAGAAGTGAGAAGATAAGTTTTTATATCGACAATAGTCATCCTGGCTGGTTGACAATGAGTACAATTAAATCGAGAATGCCGAAAGACAAAATTATTATTCAAGCAGAACCTTTATCAAAATATATTAATAAGAAAGTAGTGGACTTTTTAGCAATGGATATTGAAGGATCAGAGGGAAAAGTATTTGAAGAATTAAAAAAGTCCAAAAAAATTAGTCTAATAAAAAAAATGTTGATTGAATATCATCATAATATTAACAATAAAGCAAAATTAAGTGATTTTTTAAGAATTTTAGAGATAAACGGATTTGACTATCGTTTAAGTAGTGTGAGTGAATCTTTAA
>CAYZAZ010000001.1:38722-66381 GCA_964476545.1 uncultured Gammaproteobacteria bacterium | reverse complement strand
TTTAAATAAAGAAAATACCTGTCAAGATATTTTAATTTACGCTCAAAATAGATTACTTAATATTGTTACTTAGAAATAGTTTTTGAATAATTCCTGTTTTTAAGCCATAATCATAAATTATTTGAAAAGGAAGATATTCTTTATTTTTATATTTAAGTGCACGAATAATTCCATTGTATATAGAAAAAATTAAACAGGCTTTTAGAAATGTGAAGAGACTACCTAATACTCCCGCTTTATACTCTCGTTTGCCAATCCATTTAGCGGATTGAAATATTTCAAAAAAGGTTTCGGGATTGTAATGATAGTATATGGCATGTGGCGCATTCGTAGGTTTAAAACGAAGTTTTTTTGCTAATGACCAAGTATCGGTGTAACCGGTATTATCAAATCCTTGAACTTTGTTAAATTCAGATTTTAAAATCGCACGAAAATCTTCTCCTTCATTTAAATTTGGCATGACTCTTAATTTGTCAGGGAGAGATGGATTACTATTCCTATTCCAACAGCGCGCCAATGGTTTATCCCAATTGGCGACATATTCTAATTTGGAAAAAGTACCTTTGGATATATTTTTGAGAATAGGATCAACTAATTTTTCTACAAAATTTTTATCAAAAATCATATCTGAATCAAGAAAAACTAGAATATCTCCTTTTGCTTGATTGGCGGCTAAATTACGACTCAGTGCTGTTCCTTGATGTTTGTTTTCTATAAAAATTATTTGGTGAAATTCTCTAACTATGTCTTTTGTATTATCGGTTGATCCATCGTCGACAACAATTATTTCTAAGGGTTTATAGGTTTGTTTTAAGAGTGAGTTCAGGCAGTTTCTAATATATTTTTCTTCGTTGTAAGTAGAGACAATTACACTAATCAGTTTATTCATATGATATGAAGTGAATTTTTTTTTATTTTCTTGCTAAAACCACAATAATTCTATTTTGAAATGGAAATAACCATTCAAACAATTTAGTGATATGGCCAAAAGATCTTATTTGTGGGTTTTTAAAGCCGTTTATTTGAAATAATCTTAAAATGCCATAATACGAGCAAACATTTTTATGACCCATATGATAATCATTAGGGAATTTCAGCATTTTTTCCATATAGTGAGGGGATAAAAAAGAACCCGTATATCTTTTAACGCTTGTGCTTTGAGTAAGCGGGTCTTGTCCAAATAGTAGAGAAATAATGTTGTCAAGCGAGGCAATGTTTTCTGTCGCCATATAACATATACCCCCTTTTTTTAATATACGTTGACATTCTTCAATGAGTTTGTCTTTGTGAATAATATGTTCAATAACTTGATTGCAGACAATTATATCGAAACTGTTACTGGCGTATGGTAAATTTTTATTTTCAAAATTTTTTTTTGTATAAATAATTCTTTTGTCAACAAGTTTTTTATTAATCAGGTCAATTCCAAAGAGTTTGTATTTTTTTTTGGAATTTCTTAAAATTTTATCGATAACTACACCCTCCATACAACCAAGATCAAGAATTTTAAGGTTATCTTTAGGAAACTTATTTATTTCTTTTTCAATGAAAATTTCCGAATCTCTAAAAGCGCCAACCATTTTGTTTTTAAGAAAGTTACTGAATAGATTTAATAACATTATTTTTATTTATTAACAATTAAAAGAAAATTCCTTATTTTAAAGGTAATTTATAATAGATTATAACTGATAAAATTTGATAAAATTAAGAAAATGATTGATATCATAAAAAAGAGAATCAATTTAATATTGGTAGCAATATCTTTATTAATAGTAATCACATCTTTTACATTAGGAATTCATAATGCGACACTTTATAATCCTAAGCACGGTTTTGATGGTGAGGCACATGTTTATTATATAAAATATCTCCAAAAAAATAAAAAATTGCCACCAACTGGTTATGAGGGCGAGGTTCATCAATCACCTTTGTATTATGCAATCGGTGCCATGCTAATGAATTTATCTGGAACATGGAAAACCGCTCAATATATTAATACATTTATATTTTATTTGATTGTAGGTATATCAGGACTTGCTTTTAAAAAAGTATTAAAAGATAAACATCAGGTGTTAATAGGTATGTTTTCTTTACTTGCTTTACCAATGTTAAATATTTTTCCAGCAATGATTTCTAATGAATTATTTAATACTTTTTGGATAATTTCTAGTGCAACAGCCTGCATATATTTAATATCAGCTAAAAATAATAGGCAGTTTGTTATTTCTTTAATTTGGTTGACAGGAAGTGTAATTTTTGGTTTTTGGACAAAAGTGACAATTTTTTTAATTTTGCCAACAGTAATTTGTGCAATATTGACCGTGATATTTTTAAAAAAAATTAAACTTAAAAATATTATTATTGGAAGTATTTTTGCTTTTTTTATAATAGTTGGATTAGCATTTCCAATAATAATGCGGAGCCAGACAACTCCTAATGCTTCAAACATGGTTAAAATGGTTGTTCGGAATTATACTTTCGCTAAACCAGATTTTTATTATCGTCTTGATTGGATTCCTAAAGTAGATATGTATAATACTCAATATTATTCTTTACTTGGGGCGGCTTGGAATAGTTATTGGACCGATGGGCATAATGCTATTACTCCATTTATAAAATTTCATAAGAAAAGTTTTATATTGTGGTTGTTAGGCTTTATACTTCTACCACTTTCGATCTTTGGATTAAGAAAGTTGTGGAGTGATAATAAAGTATATGGAATATTAATGATCATTATGGGGATAACAATGTTTGGAGCATACATTTTTATGAATTTAGGAGCAGGTCATTATTCAGCTGCAAGATTAACTTATGAGATGGGAATCGTGCTTCCATATGCTTTTGGACTTGCTTCAGCTTCACAAAACAAAAAATTAAAAGTTTTTTTATTAATTCTTCTTTCTATTCAATTTATTGTGATGGTTTCGTTTTTTTGGATTTTACCTTGGTGGCATGTTACTAAGTAATGTCAAAGCTCAAATGTTAAATGTTAGAATTAAAACTTACATTTTCAATTAAATATAAAAAGAGTATATACTCCTGAAGTAAATTTTCTTATCAGATATTCATTTTCTTTATAATTTTTATTTTTTGAAATAATTAATTTGTGTTGCGGATTTTTATTGGAAATTTCATCAGGGTAAATCCAGCCAAATACGTTATCAGCAGTACTTTGGGTAGGGGTTAAATTATTTGTTTGAAATAAATAGCGCCATCCTCCATTATAAAGATATTCGCCATCAATTTCTAAAATAAATGTATTGTTTTTAACAAATTTTGCTGATTCTTTAATGATTGCTAATTTATTTTGATAGTCGGAATAAATAGGTCTTTTTATAAAGTTATATACATTAAGACAAAAAAAAGTAAATAGAATTAAGTAAGAAAAATGTCTTATTTTGCTTAAAATAATTGATGTAATTAAAATCACAAATGGAAGAGGAAGAACAAAATAATATTCTTGCATGGGGCTGGGAAAGAAAATGAAGCTGAAAAAAAATAGAATCGTAATCAGTAGTAAGTAGTTAGTAGTTAGGGCGTATTTTTTTGTTAATTTAAAACACAAAAAAACAAAGAAAATAAATAAAAGCATTGAGACTAAGAAACTTGGAGATTTGGAGACTAAGAATATTTTGGAAAAGATTAAAATAAAATCATTAAAACGTGAGATAACGTTGACACCTGAATTTTGACCAATGGTTGTAATTAATCTTAATGGCAGTTTCAAATTATCAAAATTATGGACAAAGTCAAAGACGAGAAGAGGAAGTGTAGTAAATATAAAAATGAATATTGAATAAATAATAAATGAAATATTTATTTTTTTATTAAAATACAAAACACCAAAAGTAAAAAAAATCAATGGCCAAAAAAGCCAGAGAGTGATGTGAATATGATAGGAGATACCAATTAAGAATGCAGTCAAAAAAAGCCAACGGGAATTTTTAAATGATTGAATTAGGCTATAAAAAAGCCAAAGAGCAATTAGAGGGATGGCAATTGGCCAGTAACGTCTATCATAGTAAAAAGCAAAGGGAGAAAAAGTATATAAGAATAAAGAGATTAAAGCAGTTTTAAAGTTATAAAGTTTTAAAGTTATAAAATAAAGACTTAGTGCGGTTGCTATACCAATAAATGAGGCGAAGTAGGCAAAACTAATAATTGGATTACCACGTGATAGCCAAAGTAATATGGCTCCTAGATATGTTAATCCCGGACCGAGATAATAGCCAATATTGGATGCGCTGACACCTATCCAAGTGATGTGAAAATTCTTTATTTGTGACCAGGCAAGAAGTGCCTGATATTCTTCATCAACGCCAAAATAGAAAAATTTTTCAATTTGATAAAATCGTGAAAAAATTAAAATTCCAACAAGAAGAAATAAAAGAAAATTACTAAAATTTATGTATTTTTTAAATTTCATTTTTCAGTTTTATATGTTTGTAATAACAATGTGGTCATTCTGGTAAGAAAGCGTTAGCGTTTCTTAACCAGAATCTAAACAACGATTCCGACTTAGTCGGAATGACATTAAGTATGTAAATTTCGCTTATAATATTGCCAAAAAATTTCGGCTAATAAAATGTTTATAAATAAAAGTGATGTTACTCCCCAACTAATAGCTGTAAGTGGATTAAATAAAATATTCAAAATATAGGTAATTGACCAGGCGGTCATAAGCGAAGATAGATTGATTAATCCGACGACCCAAGTTTTTTTTAAAGCAATAAGTGGTTGAAAAAAAATATTAATGACTCCCCAACCGATTGAAGCAAGAAAAAAATATGGAAGTAGAGAGATGGCTAATTGATAATTATCAACAGTAAATTTACCTCCGACAAAGAGCAGTTTGATAATTGGAGGAGAAAAAATTATTATTATTAATCCAATTAAGAATGAAATAATAAGAGCGCCTATCTTTGCCTTGTTAATTTTGTGGGTAACTGATTTAAAATTTTTATTAGCTATTTCTTCGATTAAATGTGGTAAGAGTACAATTTGAATACCAATTGTTGTAATGCCGGTAGCTAAAGAGAATATTTTAGTAATTAAATTTAAGTAAACAAGGTAGCCAGTAGGAAGTTGCGAACCAAAGGAACGTATAAGAAGGACATCAGAACG
Organism: uncultured Gammaproteobacteria bacterium; assembly: GCA_964476545.1. GTDB lineage: Bacteria > Patescibacteriota > Microgenomatia > UBA1406 > GWC2-37-13 > CAYZAZ01. Next base: position 61,257 of record CAYZAZ010000001.1, on the reverse strand, counting down.
AAGAGCAAAATTACCAACGATAAGAGGAAGCCAAGAGAATAATAGTGGTGAGATACTAGATATTAGATATTGGATATTAGGAAACTTAAAATTTAAAAACATTTTTAGCGGTGGACAAACGAAGAAAATTTGAAAAATAATGTTTAAAATAAAAGAAATAACCAATGACCAAATCCCGAGAGTTTTATAAAAAAATATTATAAATAAAAGATTGAACATACTGCCCATAAGTTGGGCGAAAGGAAAGCGATTATACTGTTTATCAAAATAAAAGTATGCGCCAAAGAGTGTGGCGATTATTGAAGGTGTCAAACTCCAAGTCATAATTGATAATTGAAAAGCAACGTTTTTTACAAATTCCTCTCCCCTACTTTTATAAAAAAAATAACTAATATGATTAGCACTAAAAAATAAAATTAAGGAGATGATGACAGAAAAAAAAATTAAAAAAATTAGTGAATTTACTAAATATTTGTTGGCTTGTTCTTTGTCTTTTGTTCTAATTTCACCATAAAGAGGTAAAAATACATCATTTAAAGTAGCATAAATTACTGTGAGAATGATCGTAGGTAAAGTAACTGCAGCCAAAAAAATATCTAAATTAATTGTTGCTCCAAAAATTCGCGTGACAATTATGTTACTGATTAACTGGACAAAAGTTGAAATACCAAAAATAACTGTTATTTTGAGACTGTTTCTTAACATATAATATATTATAATATGAAAGTTTGAACGTTATTTGATCTAGCTATATTATAGTATGAAAAAATTAAAAGAAAACAGTCCTTATAACGAAAATTATTATAAACAGTATTATATTTCTCCATTAGTCAGTCGTTTGAGGTTAAATAATATTTATTTACTATATCTTGCATTTTTTTGTTTAAAGATTCCAGCAAAACTAAGTAAAAATTCAAAAGTATTAGATGTGGGTTGTGGTGTAGGAAGTATGGTATGGGCACTTCGAAAATTAGGTGTGAAAAGTTATGGTATTGAACTTTCGGTTGCTGCAAAAAAGTTCTCACAAGCGCCAAAATTTTGTACTTACAAAAAATATAAAAAATTACCTTTTAAGGATCATACTTTTGACTTAGTTTATACAAGAGAGGTTCTTGAACATGTCGAAAGTAGTCAGGTAGACTTTTTTATTAAAGAATGTCTACGAGTAAGCAAAGGGACTTTAATTAATATGATTTGCGTCAAAGAAAGGGGCGAATTAGCTTATAGTGAAGAAACCCATGTTACGGTAAGATCAGAAGCATGGTGGAAAAGGAAGTTTGATAAATTTGGACTAAAAGTAACAATTGGTAATAAATTTTATTTTTTTCCAATAATCAATGAAATGTTAAAAGGAAAGTTTGAAAAAACCGGGTATTTCTACTCAACTTTAAATAAATAATTAAGTTTTATTCAAATGATGCTTTATATATCTTTAAAAATTGATTTACACGATTATGATAAGTATGATTATTTAATACGTTTTCGCGGCCTGCTTTCATAATTGGTAATCTTTTTTCAGGATATTTTAGGTAATAATTTATTTTTTCCAACCAATCTTCAGCGTTTTTTGCAATAATAATATCCTTTCCATTTTTAAAATACTTATGCATACTATTAACTTCATCAGTAATTTCAAAACCTCCGTAGAATAATATTCTAAAAGTGCGATCATTAAAATCGCGACCAAATTTTTTTTGGTAGTTTTCATGAATATTTACAGAAACAGTTGAAGATCGATATATTTGCCTTTCTTCTTTAAATGAAACTCTATTTTTCTTAAATGATTTGAGATATGGAATATTAAAGTATTGACCAACTTTGTGAATAAAACTCAAAGAACGGTCAAATAAAGATAAATCCTGACAATATAGTTTTAAATCATATTTTTTGGATAACGGAAATAAATATTTTTTCATAAAATCCCTTTTTTCCGGTAAATAGGTTCCAATAAAGCTAATATCAGCGGAGAATTTTTTTGTAAAAGATTCTATTGGTTGAGTTTTGTCAGCGGCAAGAAGCACTGTATGGTAAGGATAACCTGTAATTTTTGAAAAGCCAGTCATTCTAGGATCATCTTGCTCGCAGATATTATAGTAGACATCGCCAAAATTTCCGGATTTAATTAAATCTATCCATTTTAAATTTTCTGATACACTAGGAACTTCATTAATTCTTAATTTTGACATGGGGGATTTCCAAAAAGGCGTATTAACAAAAACTTTCATACCTTGCTTTTTTTGGTATTTTAAAAGCTTTAAATTAAGATTTTTAAAGAGAAGTGGACCAATTGAAGTAAAAAAAATATCTGGTTTATATTGTGAAAATAAATCCACGGGGTTGTCTTCATTAGTCAAGGGTCTAAATTGATGACCTAAATCTGTAAATGCATTTTTGTATCCTTGATATACGAGGCGAGAAGCAGTGATTGTATAAATAGAAGGTATATGAAAAAGAATTTTCATATTCTACTTAACTTATCGTTTCTAATTATAAAATATATCCACAGTTTTAATTTTGTCGGAATTAGAAAGATAGATAAATATTCAACTAAATTATATATAACAATAAATAGATTAGTATGATAAATTTTATTTCTTATATACTTTCTTCTAATTTTAATAGTTTCCAATTCCATTTTTTTAGTTAATCCGGTAGTTAAGGAATTATTTATTACCCGATATTTTAAAAGAATTTTATCAAGGTTGGCAAATTTTGATAATAAACCAATTTTAAAATATAATTCATAATCCTCGGCTGGAAAATACTGCTCGTCATATAATTTAGTTTTCATTAAAATTGATTTTCTTATAATAATTAGGGGATGAGAAAATGGGCTGTAATAAAATATTGATTTACGTAATTCATAATCAGTTAAACTATATTTTCTTAGAACGACAGGTTGCAATTTCTCATCACAAATTTCCATTATTCCTCCACTAATTCCAACTTCAGGATGTTTTTCCATGAAATCATATTGAAGTTTGAGTCGATATGGATATGCCCAGTCATCAGAATCAATTCGGGCGATATATTTACCCCGAGATTTTTTAATTCCCTTATTTGAAGAGTAGCTTACTTTTTGATTTGATTTATTTTGAAATGCTCGGATACGTATATCTTTTTTTGCATATTTAGAAATTATTTTCCAAGTATTATCAATTGAGGCATCATCAATTATAATAAACTCGAAATTTTTATATGTTTGATTGAGGATGCTTTCAATTGTGTCACTGATATATTTTTCAGAGTTATAGGCAGTCATGACGACTGAAATTAAAGGAAAATTGTTATTTTTTATTTGCATAGGTTAATTATATTTGTTTTTTTATATTTAATGTAATAATCGTTTGGAATAAGTAAATTATTAAAAAAACATGAAGCCAAAAGGCTGTTTTATTTGCGGAATCCTCCATTTTAAAAAATAAAAAAAATATTATTAATATAGCTAAAATTGATGGAAATATTAGACTAATTTTGAATTTATAATTTGTGATAATAATACCAAAAACATATAATATAAAAATCAATAAGCTAATATAAAAAAAATAAGTTGGGACAAATAAAATATCAAATGAGAGTAAAAGAATAATTAGTATTACAACAAAATATTGTATCTTTGGGAATCGAGGTTCATGGAATAAGAGCTGGTTTAAATGATATGTTGAATTTTTTTGTTTAAATCTATTGCGTAAAAAAATTATTAAACCATAAAAATAATTAGAAAAAATTATAAAAAATATCGCTAATACATAGAACCAAAATAAATAGAAAGAACAAAAATAAGCAGCTGGGGTTATTTCAAGATAATAAGAATTAGGAGTAATAACCTTTTTTTTTATAAAATAATCAAAAAAATTGAAAGTACTCATGATTATGTAATCTTGCTCAGAAGTTGTTTTACTAATCTTGATTAATTGTTGAAAGTTGTTTTTCTGCTCGTATGTAATTTTTGGTAAATTATTAGACAAGGCTTTTCTTTTAATAAGTTTTAAATTACTTAAAAAAAGAGGCTGAATTTTTAATTTTAAAGAATTTAGATCATCTACATACATTTTTTCACCAGAAGTAATTATAAATTTTAAACTTTTAATATCAGAGGAAATGGGGATATTAATAGAATATAAAAATGTTTTAATTTTATCATGAGGAAGAATTAACTCATTGAGAATAATGGTTGAAGACGAAGATTCAAGTTGTAAAATTATTGGTTGATTTATTTTATATTGAGCACTAATTAAATATTGTCTATTAGGTACAGGACTCGAGAAATTTAAATAATATTTGTAATTATTTTTTTCTTGCATATCTTTTCTGTACCAATTTTCTTTTTCTATCAAATTTATATTAGGAATTTTCACTAATAAACTATTGATCGATCGATCAATTTTTACATTATTAAAAATAGTGGAAAATTTATTAGAATTTCTAATTTCAATTTTATTTTTAAAGTACTGAGGTAGATTGTCATTTGTAAACGAAACATCATAAAAACCAAACTCTTTTTCATTAATAATTTTTTCTAATGAATAGCCTATGATATGAGGATCTGTACTAATATACGTAGATACTAGTTTTGTAGTGAGTGAATCATATATAGCATCATTTAAATTAATTAGATAAATTTTTTCTTGATTAGTTTTTTTTAGATTAAAAATTATCATTTCAAGGTATTTATTATTTGTTGTTAAAAATGCTCTTAAATTAATTGCGGAATTGCTATTGGGTGAATTTATTTTTTTTAAATAATTAATATATTGATTGGTCATTGTATAATATTGAGCTAAAATTGCTTCCCAACTATTGAAGTTTTTATAAGCATAAAATTGCCATGTGCTGGGTTCGGTTGATTTCCACCAATTTAATAAATTATCTGAATTAAATATATTGCCATTAGTTGGTAGATTATTTCCCCATTTATACAATGTGGAAACATAATAAATAACAACATCATAAAAATTATTGGGATTGTTATGATAATTGTTTTTACTAGTAAAGCTTTTATAGAAATACCCTATTTCAAAAGGAGCGATATTTGTATTTGGAAGTTGATTGTTAGTATAAAAAATGTATTTATTTTCTGGTTCTAATTCAAATTCAATTTCTGAACGGCTTAGTAAATTACTGTCAATACTGGGGGTCGTATGTTGACGATTTAAAAAAAAAAGAACTAAAAAAGTAATAAATAAATAAAATAAGGAAATAAGAAAAATTTTTTTACTCATAGCCATTATATTTAAGTGTTTCTTTATCAAGAGTTTTTAGTTGTTCAAAAAATAAATCGTCTAATGGGGTGAATGTTTCTGAGCGAGGAATAATTCTTATTTCCACAGCTTCTGTTTCTTTAAAATATTTTTTACCCTCAAATTCTATTTGTTTTTTAATCCATATCTTTACTTTCCCTGGTTTCCATTCAAGAGGAATGGTAAAATAGATTTTGGAATCAGTCCAAGAATCAGGGTTAATTTCTCCATAAGAACTCATTAATTTAGTTTCTTTTTTAGCAAATGATCCCATGCTTTTTCCAGTAAGAATAAATTTGGTAGATGGATAGAGAATTTTTGGCTCTAATTTAATAATTGAAGGATTTAAACTAAGTTTTTTTTGATACTTTTGATATATTGACCAAGTCCAAATAATTACTATAATGACTAATGTAGTAATTACTAATTTTACAATGCTATTTAAGATATCCGTTTTTGATTTAGGTCTATAAATATTAATTAATTTTATAATGGTTTTTTTAAGATATCTGATCGGAGTAGAGTTGATGTACCAATCTTTGTAAATTTCGGAAAAAAACATTCTTAAATTTCTAGATTTATGGTAAGGGTTGGTTAGCTCAATGATTGTTTCTATTAAACTTATAGTGAAAAAAATAATTGCCCAAATAGCAAATTTATTTGAAATAATTTCTAAATTATCAGGTATGGGTTTTTGCTTAAAAAATAAAAAAATTATAGAACAGACTAAAGAGATAAAACCACCAATTAAACTAAATTTAGATTCTAAACTATAAGAAAGAGCAAATATTATCCAAAATATTGCGGTAAAAAAAACAAGTGAGTCAAAACTTTCACTATGAAAAAATGTTTCTAAAATAAATGTAAAAAGAGCTAAAATAAAAAACCAAAAACGAACAAAACCGAAGGTTTTTTTTAATTTAAAAATTAAATTTTTTATAGTATTTGTAAGTATCTTTGTGATGTATTTTAATTTGGTTAAAATTAAATGATCGTATGGTTTATTATGAAAAAAACATAACCCATAAAATAAGCATAAGAAAATAGAGAGGATGACTAATTTAAAAACATAAATACCTGGCAAATAAAATATAATTCTTTGGTCGTTAATTTGCCAACCTTGACTTAAATTATATCTTACTTGTCGCCCATTAAAAAAAGATGAGTTTTTAATAATTAATTGAAAATGAAAGGGATCAAGTTTTTTTAAAGTAAATATGGGTTCTTTTGTTGTGGCGATTGGTTTTTTTGTGAGAATTAATTTGGGTTCAGGAAAGGTCATTTTATAAAAAGTTAAAGAAAATTTAGTTAAATTCTTTTTAGCTTCTCTTGTAGATAAATCTGGTAAGCGTAAATATAATTCTAACTTAGATGAATTTTCATTTTTTGGAAATGTAAAAATGCGTTTGATAGTGATTGGTTTAACGGTTGGGTAAAGTTGTTCAAGAAAAAGTATATCTTGGCTGTTTTCAATTATATTTTCTTTTGATAAACTCTCATGGTTATTATTTATTCTGATCTCTGCTCCTTTGGGAAAATAATAGGTAATTACTCCTAAAAGTGTGTCATTGCGAGTAGGATTGATTTCGGCTAAATAAAGTGGTGGATTAACACTTTCATCTTGTTTCCAAATTAAAGATTGTGATTGTGCAATAATTTTTTTATCCCAGTTCCAATGTAAGAAATTTTTTTTCCCATCAATCTGGATATTATAAATTTTATCTTGAGTTGAATCTACTGGTTCAAATTGAGCTTCGTAAATTCCATATTCTCGATCGAATAGAGGATTATATAATGGGTAAATAAGACTGCCTGTCTGATATTCTGGTAAATAGTTTGAAAGTTCTTTATTAAATTTTTCAAAAATTTTATTAATCTGTGAATGAAGTTGTTTGCGTTTGTCAGCATTCTTATTTGTTGGAGCGTAAAGAAGTTCTAAGAATTTTTGTTGGTGAGTCATCAGAGTATTATTCAGTAAGATTAATTTATCTAGTCTTAATCTTGGATCAGAAATTTTTATTTCAAAGTCAATTTCTTTATTAATAAATTTTTCGTAAATTGTTATTTGTTTTTCCCAGGATATTTCATTTCCCCATGTAATTAATTCGGCAATGGTTTTGCTAGCATAAAAAAGTGAATCATATTTTTTTTTAAATAATCCCCAATCACTGATATAGTTGACAAAAGAATAATATTTTGCATTGGGAGAAATACTAACAGTTGGATAATAAATAGTTGCTGGAACAAGTAAATTTTGATTTATAATAGGAAAAATTTCATATTCTGGGCTCTTTGCTGAAAGAGTAAAAAAATTTTTTTTGTTTAATATAGGAGATTTAATATTGGTCAGGATTATTAAAAATATAAAAAATAATATACTTAATTTTAAAAAAAATAAAAAACGATTTTTATACAGAGGAGGCATAATTAAATAGTATGATTATTAATCTTTTTTTTACGTATTATATCTACTATTACAAAGCAAATGCTAAATATTAAGATAGCAATTGTGAGAGAAAAATTTATAATGAAATATTTTTGATATGAATATTCTACGGTTAAATCTAAATCATAGGTATTATCAGAATTTTTTTTGCAATTATTATTAATACATAAAGTAGTCGGATCAATAATCCAAGTATTGGCAAAACCATTAACTGTTAAATGGTATTTTTTATCAACAGGTTTAGAAAACCATGTTTCATAAAATTTACCATTGGTTAAGTTGTCATTCTGAATTGTATTTTGAAAATTCTTAGAGATAAATAATGGTTTATTTTCTATCGAAGAAATAAATCCATTACCGATAAAGCGAGAAACTTCTTCTTTTGTGGCTTGGTCATTTAGATTTTCATTACTTATTACATAATTATTAAGTTTTAAATTTAGGTTGTTATTTTGAGTTTGATATTTATTGACATATAATTGCCAGTCTGTATGGAAGTTATTAGAAAAAATAAGTGGAAAATTATCCTTGAGTTTATGAATAATTACGCGGTATTTTACAGGACTGATCTTTTTATATTCAATCACTGGTCTTTCATTGGAAAAAGTATATTTATTTTTTAAAGTTTCAAAATAATTACTTGCGTAGGAAGTAGCATTTTGTCTTGTAAGAAAAATCGCTAAAGGCATAGTTGAACCTTCTTCTGCTAATACTTCATCTAAATTTTTAATTTGTTTTTGACTAACGACAATTTTTTTTGGGCTATAAAATAAAGGAACAAAATATTTATTACTTATTTTGTAAAGGACAAGTCCGGGTTGATTTGTTAATTCAGAATAGAGTTCTCCACGAATTTTTTTATTTAGTTCAGGATTAGGAATATCATTAAGATATTCTTTTGTAAATTTCCCAAATTCTGCCGCTTTACTAAAACCCTTACTTTGAATGATTTGATTACTAACAGAAGGAGGCAATACTACCCCATTGGAATAGCGCCACTCGGCATCATTCTCTTGAAGGATGTATCTAATATTCAAAAAACCGAGATAGGCTTCTAAATTAGATATTTCATAATTATTTTTAAAAATATTATCGGTAACCTTACCAGCGGCAGTGTAATCCATGGAGAAATTTCTAATGATATGGACTGAATTATTAGTAATGTATTCGGCAATATTACCGACAACATTTATTCCGTACTTCCAGTTGCTATTGGAGCCGTAACCGTTATTTTGAAAAACAAGAATCCAATGGTTAAGTTTTACTTTGGTTGCAAAGTCATTAAATTCATTCCAGTAATTTGGTACTTGGGAAATATTTAATTTAACTTGAGCTACCGTGGGCTTAGCTTTGAAACTTTCGGTAAAAATAGGAAATGCGTTAATAAGTACAAACAGACTGATAATAAAAATAATTAATGTTTGTAATAATTTATTTTTTACATAGCGAAAAAGATAAAATAAAGAAATAGTTAAACTAAAGGCAGTGGCAAAAATAAGTAAAGGAGAGAATTTAGAATATGGCTCACGATACATTTTAAATAAGCTAATATTATCAAAAAGAAACTGATAAAATGTGCCTAAAAAACCTTTTGTTCCAGAAACTAAAAGATAGGAGAGGATATAAAAAAAAGCAATAAATACTTTAAATTTTATCATTGGTTTTTCTTTAAGAAAAATTAAATGAAATAAGGCTAATAATGGTATGGTGAAGGTAGTTACTAACATAAATGGTTGGTAGTATAAGGGAAAATAGGGAAAGTAAAAGCCACCAGTCCAACCGTCTCGCCAAGCCCACATACCCAACAGTCGAAAATGATCAAAAAAAGTACCACTACTTAAATTTGTCCACATAACTTTTCCACTATCAGACATTTGATAGTAAAATCTCATTAATTCAATTTGAGGTAGTAGCCAGCATAAACTAGATAAGAAAAACAATACTACCATTGAAATATTGAGGATTAATAATTTATTTAAGTTTTTTTTATAACCACCGGCAATTAAAAAATAAATAAAATAAACAGTAATTATGATGTAGGGAGTTGAAAAAAGAGCGAGATTTTTCCCCATTGATGATGTAAGTATAGAAATAACAACTAGAATAAAGACATAACGCCATTCATAAGTTTTTAAAAGTTGGTAATAAAATAAAAAAAATAGTGGTAAAGACATTAACATAAGAATACTTTCTTCAGATCCTCCAGATGAGATACGAAATATATTATAAATATAAAGTAAAGTACCTGGAAGATAAATAAATTTATTTTGAAAATTGAATATTTTATTTAAACAAATATACATAAATATTCCTGTTAAAAAATAACCTACATAAGCGACATATAATAATGAAGGATGAGCAATAAAAGATAAAGGAGTTAAAATTTTCCAAAGAAAACTAAAAAGGAAAATTAAGGTTTGATTAGTGAAAAATGAGCCTAAATTAGTTTTATCTTGCCAGGAATAAAAGTAATTTATATATCCAGGATTAAGCATGCTTGGTCCTTCTCCATATGACATACGAAAAATTCCACCGAAGTAAGGGAAGATAAGAAAAGTTGCCAAACAAAAAAGAATAATAACGATCAAGTATTTATTAAAAAATTCTTTCATAGAGATATGACGCTATTAAACATATTAATTAATTGGCGATTAATAAGTTGGGATGAAAATTTATTATTGATGTTGGAAATGATAGATGTTTTTCTAAAAGCAATATTTTTCTCTATTGTTTCTGCTAATTTAATAAAGAATTCATCCTCATTTTTTACTAAAAATCCTGTTACTGTATTAATAATAATATCATTTGGCCCAGGAATGTCAAAGGCAATAACTGGTAATCCTAATGCCTGAGCCTCAAGAATGTTGTATGGCAGCGTTTCCCATTTTGAAGGACTAAGAAGTAAATTTTGCTGTAATAGAATAGAGGGAATGAATTTATTTTCAATGTGGCCGTAATATTTAACCCATGAGCATTTTTGAGATAAAAAAGTTAATTTATTTTCGGTTATTTTGTCACCTGTACCAAAAATACTTAAATTAATTTTTTTGATTAGTTCATTTTTTTTATTTAATTTATCGATAAGATTAATTAATAGATCAATTCCTTTTTGTTCGGAAATTCTGCCAACAAAAATAAGATTAAATATTTTTTTATTAAAATTAATAGGTGAGGCAATTTCTTGGCTTTGTTTGATAATATCGTTGATAGAAAAAGGATAATAAATGAGAAAACTTTTAATATTAAATTTTTTATCGACAAGATTTTTTGTAAAGCGGTTAGAAAGATGGATATATTTAATTCCAGTAATTAGCCAACGGTAAAAAAAACCCATATAGAGTAAATTATGGAGTTTAGAAAATAGATTTTTGGCGTTTTGATAATGTAATGGTGTATGAACGCCAATAATAATTGGTGGTAATTTTTTATATCCAATATGTTTTAATAATAATAAATCAATAATTTCATTTTTTGAATATATTAGATCGTATTGTTGAAGAATTGATTGTATATTTTTAAAATTAACCTTAATCCAGCGGGCTTTACCTAAAGATTTGGTGACACTTTCTGCTGATTCACGACCAGAAACATTAAAATTTTTAAAAAAATTAACATTGTATTTAATGATTGTTTTAAAACGAAGAGTGATAAGATGAAGGATAAAGGCAAATTTTTTAAAGGAGTTAGCATCTAAAGTAATTACATCAGCCAATATACCCTGATCTCGCAATTCGCAAGCTAAATTTATAAAATACTTTTCGGCACCTCCACCATAAGTGAGAAGCGGTAACATAAATAGAGCAATCTTTTTTCCTTTTATCATTTTTTTTCTGCTAAAACAAGATAGTTTAAATGAACATATTTTGATTTATATAATTGATCAAGAATAAGGCAACAGTATTGATATAAAAGAAAGGGAGCATAAATTATGATAGATATCACATAATATAATTTTCCTTTTGAGGCAAAATTATTTAGTTCTTCATTCAATAACATGGAAATAACTGAAAAAAGTGAACCTTGTTTTGTAATTTTAATTATCTTGCAATTGTTTTTCTCAAATAGTTCTCTTAAACCATATTCAGTAAAGCGGAAGTAATCATGAGGTAGTTCGTGAAGAGCCCAAATAAAAGGTGCGGTGATAATAATTTTACCTTTATTTTTTGTTATTCTTACCATTTCTTTAATTAATTTTTCAGGTTGTGGGTGATGTTCTAATACTTGAAAGGCAACGCTGTTACTAAATTTTTTGTTAGGGAAAGGAAGTTGTAAGGAAGCTGTATATTCTTTCGTAAATGTATAATCAGGCTTTGAAGATGTAAAATCTTTGTTTATTGAATATGAAGGAAAGTCGATACCATTATATTGAGTGATATTAGAATATTTTTTGAAAATTGGTTCATAAGGTTTACTTCCGCAACCAATATCAATTATTGATCCCTTTAAATGATATTTTTTCAGAATATAAATAATATCTTTAGTAATGTAATATCGACTTAAAAAGAAAAGAGAAATATAAAGGTGTAAATTTTTAATCATAATTTTTTTTAGTAACAGAATAATATTTTTCTAAAAAAATTCATAATAGAAAGCCTAATTTTCCAATTGATATTAAGAATAAGATAGACTAATTGCATTCCTATATAACTTAAAATTTGCTCAAAATAATTTTGTATTCTTCTCTTTGATATGTCCAGTCTAATTTTATTTGTTTTGCATAAGTTTAACCGAGAACGAATTAATTTACCTTTTTCAACAATGTGAATATAATCAAAAATCGGTTTAGAGCTGAAATAAAATCCATCTTCATAGGAAGTTCTATAGGAGCCAATGACTTCAAAATGCCAAGGACTTTCCCCTTTTATTAAAATTGATTGGAGATATTTTTTGTCCCAAAATCCCTTAACATTTATTCTATAAGGTCTTGTTTTTTCATATGTTCCAAAGTATTGGTTTTTAGGAATATTTTTCGTATCGGCCGGTACTATTGGACAGGCTTGTATATGTTTGGCTTTTTTTTGTTCCAAATAAGTAAAACAGCTATTTATAAGTGTCGTATTAACTTTGGTCACAATAAAAGCATCTTCTGGCCAGACTAAAATATATTTTTCAGGAATTTGACTGAGAATTTTAAGATAACTTGTACTCCAATCGATATCTTTGCCCGATAAAATTGTTCTTACCTTTTTATCAGAAAATTTTTTTAAATTACTCCCAAGATAAATTTGATAGGGACAGTCCAACCAGTTCTTAAAGAACGCTTCAAAAAAAGGAGACCAGAGATCTGCATATTTATCGCATGAGAGAATTAAAATGGCACATTGGGTATTTTTCATTTGGTGTAATTTAATTTATGAGCATATTCAATTATTTTATTTTTTGGTCGAACTTTAATTGGTCGGGCTGGGATACCGACATAGATTGTCCAGGGTTTTGTGTCTTCATTTACAAAAGAACAGGCGCCAACAACACTTCCCTCCCCTATTGTTACTCCAGGCATGACAACTGTATTTGTACCAATAACAGAAAAATCTTTAAAGATTACTGGGTTAGAAATTAACTTATTTAAAAATTGTTTTGGCACCATTGTTCCAACAAGTCCATCTCCGGCAAAGCTATCGCTAACACAAATAATTCTACATCCAGCTGTGATGGTGGTAAAATTTCCTAATTTTAAAAGTCCATGAGCGCCACCTATTACTGTAACATAGGGACCAATATGGATATAATCTTTCATTTCTAAGGCAGTGGTACAGTAAAATCCTGTGTCAATTGCTATATGATTGCCAATAGATACTAACTTAGGTCTTCGTATTTCAACCTTTTTACTAATAAAAATATCTTTTCCATAATTTTTAAGCAGTTTGTAATTATATTGAGATGTTGACATATTTATAGTATTTTATTTTCTTAGCAATAGAATTTGTGTATAAAATGTTTTAGATATCCTTTACAATCAAGACAACAAAGTAATTTTAGTAATTGTATATTCATTTATAGAGTTTCTTGGTAGTAATTAACTGTATTTTTTATGCCTTGTATAAGAGGAGTAAATTTCCATTGAGGATAGATTGATTTAAATTTATGATCATCAAGAATTTTAGTCATTGCCCCGTCAGGATACTTAGTATTAAAAATAAATTTAGCTTTATAGTTAAGTTTCTTGGCGGCCATTTGAGCAATTTCTTTTATTGAGTAGGCTTTGTTTTGAGCAAAGTTTATCGGGTATATTTGTTCGGTAAGTGAAATTGATTTCACAAGAATTTTGGCAACATCGTGAATGTACGTCCATTCTCTGACTGGTTGACCTGTTCCCCAGATTTCAAAGTTTTTTTCATTTTTTCTTTTGGCATTAATTAGTCTGAGAATAATACCGTTTAAGGCGTGAACTTTGTTGGGGTCGCAATAGTCACCAGGTCCATAAGCATTAGCAATTAACCAGTTAACTGATTTAATTTGATATTGGCGGTTATAACATTGAGCATAAGCATAGATCATGCGCCTTGTTGACGCATATGAAAGTACGGAATCATGAACATGACCTTTTTGCCAATCTGGCTCGAAGTGAATATTTGCTTCTCCGGGATATGAACAATTGGAAATTGGATTAATGATTTTTGTTTTGGGACTAACAAGTTTAACTGCTTCATAGATATTGTTAATAATCAACATGTTGTCTCTAATTAAATCAGCGGCGTATTTGATGGCGTAATGAACGCTACCTACATGAGCGGCACAATTAATGATTGTTGTCGGTTGGAGCTCTTTTAGAGTAGAAGCAAATTTTTGAAAGTCTAATACATCATGTCCATTTCGTCTGGAAAGAATAAGATATTCGTATTTGTTTTTTACTAATTCTGTGATGACGTGTTGACCTAAAAAGCCAAATCCGCCAAGCACAACAATTTTTTTATTTTTTACCATCCTTTTTTGATAGAACTAATAATGTAATTAACATCTTGTTCTGATAAAGCGTCATGAATAGGAATATTAATTTGAGTTTGATCAAATTTTTCTTGATTGGTTAAATTTTTTGTTTTTCCTCCAAAAATGGTATTGTGGTCAATTCTTTGGTGAATAACCGATGTCATAATCTGTCTTTCCCTCATTGCTTTGATAAAGTTTTCTCTGTTTTCGACATGAAAACCAAAAAGCCAGTAAGAACTTTCGCGGTCTTTTTGATAATTGAATAGTTTAATTCCCTTAATTTTAATCAACTCTTTTTGATAATGATAGGCAATTTTTTGTCTTTTTTTTAATCTTTGCTTAAAGTTGATTAGATTGGCTAATCCAAGAGTCGCGGCGTAATCGTTTAGATGATATTTGTAGCCAATTTTAGAGATATCGTATTGTCTCTCACCAAGTATTGAGGGAAGAGAATTTAATCGATCAATACCGAACCATCTTTTGGTAAAACCCATTCTTGCTAGATTATTATTCAAACAAGAGATAGCTCCCCCATCCCCAGTTGTTACATGTTTGATGGCTTGAAATGAGAAGCAAGTCAATGGAGAGATTGATCCAATGGGTTGATTTTTATAAGTTGCACCTAAGGCATGGGCGGCGTCTTCGATAACTATTAATTTATTTTTTTGAGCAATTTTATTTATTTCCTCTAAGTCGCAGGGGTAACCAGCCCAGTCAACAATTAAGATTGCTTTGGTTTTTTTAGTTATTTTTTTTTCAATGGTTTGTGGATCTATGTTTCCTGTTTCATATTGGATGTCAACGAAAATAGGTTTTGCTTTCATATATAAGATTGCTAGTGCTGTAGCAACGAATGTTTGAGGGGTAGTAATTACTTCATCGCCTTCTTTGATGCCAGCAAGATCAAGGGCGAGATGAAGTGCACTGGTGCCACTATTGACAGCGATAGGATTTATTAAGCCTAGTTTTTGAAAAAGCTGATCTTCAAACTGTTTGGTCATTTTCCCTTCACTTAAAAAAGTTGACTGCAGAATAAGCGATAATTTTGAGAATGCGCTTTTATCAATATAGGTATTAAAGATATTGATCATAGAATTTTAGGGTTATTTTAGCATAATTAAAGTAATATCCAATGATTATTTCATGTCTATCCGCCAATATTTACCATACGAAATCGTTTATTAAGAAATATAAAGGTAAGAGCTCCGATTCTAAATATCCACATATCAATGGGAAAACTTAAAAATTTTGTCCGAAATCTCCATTGTCCAATACTTTTAAATATTTGAATAATGGGAGTAAGTAGTATTTTCATAAATATGGGGACTGAGTTAAGAAGATAGGTGTAATCAATACCCACGACCATTGATATATAGTTTAGAACCTGTACTTTTTTAAAACCTTGTGTTGGTATCCAAGGGACATGTACTTCAGTAAATTCGTATTTTGACCAGTTATTAATTCCTTTTGGTGGAATAAATCCTAATTCTATGGCTTTATTGTAGAGAGGAGAAAATGGTAAAGGAGCATATGGAAAAGTTAACAGGTGATGGTTTGATCCCGCTGAACTAATTTTATTATAAAGATCGATTATTCCGTCGAGATCTTCTTGGAAAGCCTTATTTATGTTGACAAAATATTTATCTGTCGGTAATCCAATAATCACCGATGCAATAAGAAGTATCTTGTGTTGATTGCATATTTTTGCTAGTTTGAGAGTATCTTCAACTGTTGCATCTTTATTAATAAATCTCAGGGTGTCTTCGTTTCCTGACTCTGCCCCTATGAGAATATTATATAATCCGGCTTTTTTCATTAATTTCCATGTAGTGGGTTTATATCGGACTAAATTATTTGTTCTTCCGTTCACCGATCCGAACTTAATTTTAAACTTATTTCTTATTAATCCTTTACATATACCAATGACGCGTCTTTCATCAATAAAAAAATTACTGTCAACAATTATGATGCCATCGAATTTGACCTTTTTTCGTATTTTTTTCAATAATTGTATAATGCGTCCGTAAGACATTGCTTTCCATAATCGTTTTGAATTTAACGGTTCACAACAAAATGCGCACCGGTATGGGCATCCATAACTTGTCGAAATTCTTAATATTTTTTTTCCGAAATCCGTGACTTCAAGATATTTATTCCAATCGATGAGATTTAAATTAAAGTCAGGTAGACTTTCAATTTCTTCTGTTCCGTGTCTTTTGGTAAGAAAAATTTTTCCCCTTTTTTTGTAACCAAATCCTGGTATATTTGCAAATTCTGAAATTTTTCCAGACGACAGGATATCAATAAACTGTTTGAATGTTCGTTCACCTTGTCCCATACAGATAAAGTCAACATATGGGGTTTTAAGTGTCTCCTCAGGTAAAGTAGTTGTCTGCCAGCCGCCCCATATAATCGGAATTTTGGGATAGATTTTTTTTACAGCTTGAGATACCTTTTTTGCAATGCTTACGGGAAAACCCGTTATTGTCGATATGCCAAGACATAATGCTCCATCGCATTGCTTAATAACTTCTTCCTCATAATTATGATATTCCTTGTGCGTAATAATTTTTACATCATATTTTTTAAGATCCAGAAGTTCTGTTATAGAAAGTAAACCAAGGGGTACGCCGACATACCGTATATTGGAGCCAAATAGTACAATTTTTTCCCTCTTTGTGGTAGAAATAATTATGGTCAATTATTAATAAATAATATTGATTATTTTAGCACAATTAAAGTAATATCGATTGTTTGGATTATTTGGCCAAAAATGAAACTTAAGGGAAGGCGGATAAAATCAAAAAGAAAAATTTTTCCAAAACGAGTAGGTACAAATTTAATCTTTTTTAAGGCAAATTTTTCTTTAATAAAATAATTGCCTCGAGTATCAGGTTTATAGAATGGTTCGAAAGAGAGATGAGAAAAATAATGGGTATGAGTTACATCATTATATGCTCCAAAACAATTGTAGTATGGGACGATTATATGAATTATGCCGTTGGGTTTAGTAATACGGTGGAGTTCTTTCATCACTTGAGGAATATTGTTTAGGTGTTCAAGAACATTATCAGTATAAATTTCATCAAAATCATTTTCTTTAAAAGGGTAAGGAAAGACATTGAAATCAAAGTTTTTGTCGACGCCTTTAAAGGGAGTGATATCGACATTGATCCAGTCTTTTTTTATATCTTGACCGGAGCCAAAATTAAGTTTTTTCATGGAATGTGTCATTTAGGATGACTCCTTTAATTGAACAATAAGATGAAACAAATAAGGCAAAAAAATTTACTATTGGTAATAATAATACACGAATATCTTTTCTTTTTGCAAAATACATTGAGCCAGAATAAGTAAAGCTATAAATTAGTATTAGAACAATAGAAAGATATTGAATATATGGAAATATTAGTCCTAAAAGTAAAATTGGTCTAAAAAAAGTAATAGCAAAATATTGAGGACTAATAATCCCATATTGACGAACATAATATCCTTGAATTTCATTAACTCTAAACAAGACTTTTAGTGATTTCCAAAGAGTAAAATTAACATCATTGGGATGATTATGAATTATTTTAACATTGGATAATATTAATTGAAGTTTTTTTTTCTGTACTTTAAATATGAGATCCATGTCTTCGGCGGTATCAATTTTTTCGTTAAAGTAACCTATTTTATTGAGAAATAGTTGTTTGTTATAGCAGTCAAATTTTCCAGCGCAAACAGGCATATAGCGACCAACGGGGAGCATATATTTTCTCCAAAAACTATAATTCTCCCAGATTTTCCTGGACCAACAAATTAATGGATAGGAAGCGATAGCATTATCTCTATTTAAAATGGGATTTAATGCTTTTAAAAAAGCATTATTATCAACAATAAGTGAATCTTGGTGCATAAAGAGAAAATAAGGAGTTTGGCATTTTTTTATTCCCGCATTGTATTTTCTTGCTAAGTAAGCAAAAAATCCAAGTTGAATAATTTTAATAGAATAAGATGATTTTTTTTGCCATTTATTAATAAAACTATGAGATTGGTCTGTAGATAATCCATCAATAATAATAATTTCCTTAATTAATTCTTTATTGGTTTGTTTTTCGAGAGAAATAAACAATTCTTCAATTGATTGTGCCGCATTATAAATTGGAATAAGGATTGTGATTATTTTTACTTGCTGATTCATTTATTTGAAAAATTGAAAATTAATTTTTGTTAATTGTCTTGATAAAATAACTTTTTTGTACCAATCAGTAAAATTAATTAATAACTTGGGTGGAAAAATAAGGGTGATTAAAACATAAAGCCAAAAAGAAGGAGTAAACAAATTAGATGGGCGGAATTTAATAAGTAATGATATTTCATGTAGTAAATCTTGATAGCGGGCAAAATTACGAATTTGGATTAAGCCAACGTAATTAATTGCAACAAAATTTTTGATGCAGTTTTTGCGAATCTCTGCGAACTGTTTTTCCGAGTAGATAGCATTAAACATATCGATCCAACTTTGCATCGGTGATTTGATATAGGAAAAGGCTTTTCTTGATTGACTTAATCTTATACGACAGGCAAAAATATAATTTTTAAGGCAGACAACCTTATGATTTTTGAAAATAGCCGCAAATGGGTGAATATGCGTGGTAAACATGTCCTTATGGAAAGGAGTAGTAAAATATTTTCTTTTAAAAGCTAAGCCAGTAATGTTATCGATAGTATCAAAGACACCAATGACTTTTTTTGGGTCATCGAAAATAGAAATAATGGTATTTTCTAATTCATTAACTGGTTTTTTTATACGTACGGGTTTGTTGATATTATCATC
Source organism: uncultured Gammaproteobacteria bacterium (assembly GCA_964476545.1). Classification (GTDB taxonomy): domain Bacteria; phylum Patescibacteriota; class Microgenomatia; order UBA1406; family GWC2-37-13; genus CAYZAZ01. Next base: position 41,825 of record CAYZAZ010000001.1, on the reverse strand, counting down.
AAACCAGTAGTAACCTCTAGTGACTGCTCCAATATCTTTATCAAGAAAAAAGGCATTATGAGTTTCTTGAAGAGAGTTTTTGGAGATAACATCATCTTGAGCGACGAGATAGATAATGTCATTTTTTGCCATTTTAACAATTTGATTCATGTTTGTTTGACAACCAAGATTTTTTGCATTTTTTATATATTTAATTTCGGTATTTTTGAAAGACTGAATAATGTTTTTAGTCTTTGAAATTTCTCTTTTTAATTGAGGGGGATTATCATCGCCAATAATTATTTCATAGTATCACGTAGAACTGACGAGCCTTTATAAACAGGAATACATATGCTAAAAGTTAAAAGTTGCTTTTTCACAACTAAATTATATTAAATTTTTTTGTATAATTGTAGTTATGAAAGTAATTATTCTTTGTGGTGGAGTGGGAACCCGACTTAAGGAAGAAACAGAATATAAACCAAAACCAATGGTATTTATTGGAAATCAGCCAATTCTTTGGCACATAATGAAAACCTATTCTCATTATGGGTTTAACGAGTTTATTTTAGCTCTTGGTTATAAAGCGGACTATATTAAAGACTTTTTTTTAAATCAGAAGGCTTTTACGACCGATTTTACTTTAGATACGGTAAGTCATAAATCAAATTTTTATTTAGACAAAAGAGAGCATGTCGATGATTTTAAAATTACTTTTGTTAATACGGGTTTGGAAACGCTTCCTGGAGAAAGAATATTAAAATGTAAAAAATATATTCCTGAAAATGATAAATATTTTATGGTTACATATGGAGATGGAGTGAGCGATTTGCCAATCGACAAAGTACTGGCTTTTCATAAAAAGAGAAATACGATTGGAACAATTACCGGTGTTCATCCCCGATCAAAATTTGGATTAGTGGAAATTGATAATCAGGACAGTGTTAAAAGATTTGTTGAGAAACCAGTTCTTTCAGACTGGGTAAGCGGAGGGTACATGATTTTTAAAAGAGACTTTTTTAATTATTTGAGGTTGGGTGAACTTGAGCATCCAGCATTACAGCGTTTAGCTAATGAAAAACAACTTTCTTTGTATCGGCATAATGGTTTTTGGTTTGCAATTGATACTTATAAAGAAATGGAAGAGTTAAATAAAATTTGGAATTCGGGGAGCGCTCCATGGAAAGTATGGAAATAAAAGGAAAAAATATTTTAGTAACCGGCGGGAATGGATTTGTTGGAGGTCATTTAGTGGAAGAATTGGTTAAGCTAAAAGCAAACGTAATTGTCGCTGATATTAATTTGGATCAAAAATCTTATTTATATACAAAAAAACTTCATAAAAAAGCTAAGATTGTCAATCTTAATATTTGTGATTATAAAAAACTTTTAGTTTTAATAAAAAAAAATAAGATTGATTTTATTTTTCATTTAGCTGCTCAAGCATTAGTCGAAGACGCATTTAAAAATCCTAAATATACTTTAGAGAATAATATTGTCAGTACTATTAATATCCTTGAAGCAGTGAGAATTAATCCTCAAATTAAAGGTTTGATTGTTGCTTCATCAGATAAATGTTATGGGAAGTTGACAAAGAAGCAGTATGTCGAGACTGACCCATTATCTGGCGATCATCCGTATGATACTTCGAAGTCTGCTACAGATTTAATTAGTACAACTTATTATAAAACATATAACATACCTGTAGTTGTGACTCGTTTTGGCAATATTTATGGTGAAGGAGATTTAAATTTATCTCGTATTATTCCTGGAATAATGGAATCTATTGTGAAAAATAAAACTTTAAAAGTGAGAAGCAATGGGAAATACATTAGAGATTATTTACATGTAAAAGATGTGGTGAGTGGTTATTTATTATTAGCTGAGAAAATAGACAAATTAAAAGGTCAGGTATTCAATTTTGGATCAGATGAAACCTTATCAGTTGTTGAGGTAATAAAATTATTTGAAAAGATATTGCATAAAAAAATTAATTTTAAAATATTGAATACAGCAAAAAATGAGATTCCTTACCAATCATTAAATTGTTTGAAAATAAAAAGAGAATTAAATTGGTATCAAAAATACTCCTTAAAATCTACCGCCGAGCAGATACTTACTTGGTATAAAAATTTTTTTAACCGCTAACGTGGAAAAAAAAATATTGATAACTGGCGGTACGGGTTTCATTGGTGCTAATTTAGTTCGAAAATTAACCTCAATAGGATATAAGCCTGTTCTTTTAATAAGAAAAAATTCTAATATTTGGAGATTAAAAGATATAAAAAATAAGGTTGTTTTTATCGAGTCGGAAATATTAAATAAACCACAACTTAATAAAATTATTTTAAAAATAAAGCCAAATATTATTTATCATTTAGCAGTGTATGGGACGATTGTAGCCCAACAACGAGATATTAATGAAGCAATAGACGTGAATATAACAGGGACGATGAATTTACTAGAAGCAAGTCGAAAAGCGGGGTGCGAATATTTTATTAATACCGGTTCTTCGACTGAGTATGGACAAAAAGAACACATTTTAAAAGAAACAGATCTTCCTAATCCCTCAACTTTTTATGGTGCAACCAAAGCGGCTGCGACGCTATTGGTCCAAGAGTATGCCAAATCGTATGATATGTCTGTAGCAATTTTAAGACTGTTTTCACCATATGGTTATTATGATAAGGATAGATTTATTCCTTCAGTAATTCTACACGCGCTTCAAAATAAACATTTAGACTTATCTTCTCCAGATTTTGTTCGCGACTTTATTTTCATTGATGATATTCTTGAAGTTTATTTATATTTCTTATCAGGAAAAAAATATTTTGGAGAGATATTTAATATTGGTATGGGTCAACAGCGTAAATTGAAGGAAGTAGTTCAAATAATTGAGAATCATCATAAAAAAAAGATAGATATTAGTTGGGGTAAAAAATTACCCCATCAATTTGAGGCAAAAAAATGGGAAGCGGATATTGATAAAGCAGAAAAATTATTAAATTGGAAACCTCGATTTGGAATTAATGAAGGGCTTTTCAAAACATATACTTGGTTTAGACAGCATTTAAAATTATATAATTCAAACTTATGACAGATCAAGATTATATTCCAGTATCGG
>CAYZAZ010000001.1:22248-38712 GCA_964476545.1 uncultured Gammaproteobacteria bacterium | reverse complement strand
AATAAAGAGGAGATAAATAATGCGATTGAAGCGGCTCGGGATGGATGGTGGACTGAAGGCCGATTTGCGAAACAGTTTGAAAGTGATTTTTCTAAATATTTGGGTTTAAGATATATTTCACTTGTTAATTCAGGTTCATCGGCCAATTTAGCGGCTTTGGCTACATTAACCTCAGAATTATTGAAAGAAAAAAGGTTACGACCTGGCGATGAATTTATTACCTCAGCGGTTGCTTTTCCAACGACTGTTAATCCAGGTATTATTTATGGATTAAAGCCCGTATTTGTTGATGTTGATTTAAATTCGCTTAATGCAAATCTTGAGCAAATTGAAAAAGCAATTACCAAGAAGACGAAATTAATTATGATTGCTCATACATTGGGCAAACCGTATAACATGGATCGTTTAATGAAAATTGTGAGAAAAAATAATTTATGGTTAATAGAAGATTGTTGTGATGCATTAGGATCAAAATGGAATGAACAGTATTTGGGTACATTTGGTCACTTGGCAACCTTTAGTTTTTATCCGGCCCATCAAATTACTATGGGTGAAGGTGGTGCAGTTGCGACCAATAATCCCCTTCTTCATCGGTTGGTGCGACGCTTTAGAGATTGGGGGCGAGACTGTTGGTGTGATACGGGAAAAGATGATACTTGTCACAAAAGATTCAAATGGAAGTTAGGTGAGTTACCTTTTGGTTATGATCATAAGTATATTTATTCTGAAATTGGTTTTAATTTGAAGTTAACTGATTTTCAAGCAGCGATAGGAGTAGCCCAATTAGCAAAATTACCAAATTTTATTAAAAAAAGGAAGGAAAATTATAATACACTTTATAGTTTTTTTAGTAACTATAAAAAATGGTTTATTTTAATGAAAAAAGAGAAAAAAGAAGATTGTAGCTATTTTGGTTTTCCAATTATTATTAAAGAAATGGCTCCATTTACTCGCAATCAATTAACAGAATATTTGGAAATTAACAAAATTGGTACAAGAAATATTTTTTCAGGCAATTTATTAAAGCATCCAGCTTATTTAAAAATTAAAAATAAATTTAGAATTGCTAATTCTCTAAAAAATAGCGACACTATTATGACGAATTGTTTTTGGTTGGGTGTTTGGCCGGGAATTAATGAATTGAAATCTAAATATATATTATTAAAGCTGACTCAGTTTTTGAATAATTATTCATGAAAAAACAAGCTAGTAAAAACATTCTTCTTACTGGTGGCGCTGGTTTTATAGGGAGTCATTTAATTGAAGCACTGCTTAAAAATAATTATCAAGTTCTTCTCCTTAAAAAAAAGTCAAATAGTTTATGGAGGGTTAAAAATTATATAGGTAAAATATCTACTTATAATATCGAAGAAGTTTCGTCACTTGATTTTATTTTTAAAAAACATAAGGTTAATACGATTATTCATTTAGCCGGAAAATATATTAAATTTCATAGATCAAATATAGATATTCTTGAGATGAATAAATCGAATATTGATTTCCCAAAACAATTACTTGAGGTGGCTGTAAAAAATAATGTTTTGCAATTTATAAATACCGGAACCTTTTTCGAGTACAAACTTTATGGAATAATTTCTGAAGAATCTAAAATTGAACCTTATGATTATTATGCAGAGACAAAAATTGCTTTTGAGAAAATATTAAAACAGTATACGCAAAATAAAAAGATAAAAGCCATAACTTTAAAACTTTTTTCTCCCTATGGTGAAAAAGATAATAAAAAAATTATTCCTTTAATAATAGAATCATTAATAACTAAAAAAGAAATTTCTGTTACTAAAGGTGATCAAGAGCTTTGCTTTACTTATGTTGGCGATATTGTAAGCGCATATCTTAAAGCTATTAAATTTTTAGACTCAAAAGCTTATTTACAATATGAGAATTTTAATATTGGAGCTGATCAAAGTTTTTCAATTAAGCAGGTTATAAAGGAGATAGAAAATATTAGTCAAAAAAAATTAAAAGTAAAATTTGGAGCAGTTAATAATAAAAAAGATGAAGTTATTAAGATTAAATGTAATTTAACAAAAGCAAAAAAGATGTTAAAATGGTATCCAAAGATAAGTTTGGAAGAAGGCCTAAAAAAAACTTATAATTATTATAATATTTTATTAACTAAATGATCAAAGGTGTATTAATTAAACAATTAAAAGTAATTCCTGATGAAAGAGGTCTGATTATGCAGATGATGCGCAACGATGATGCAGAATATAAGAAATTTGGTGAAATTTATTTTTCTAGTGTTTATCCTGGTGTAGTGAAGGGGTGGCATTTACATACGCAAATGACTTTAAATTATGCAACAATATCTGGAATGATTAAATTAGTACTTTATGATGATCGAAAAGATTCTGAAACAAAGGGTGAATTAATGGAGTTATTTATTGGAGACAATAACTATTCTTTAGTAACGATTCCTCCAGGGGTTTGGAATGGTTTTAAGGGGATGGGAACAAAAATAGCAATTATAGCAAACTGCACTGATATTCCTCACGATCCTAATGAGATAAAAAGAATGGATCCAATAGATAATGAGATTATTAAATATAATTGGTCAACTAAGTTTAAATAAAACTAGGAAGTCCTTCTGCGATAGATAAATAACATTTTTTTTAATAGAAATTGAGGTGTTATTAATGAAATACTGGCAAAGATTAAAAATCTAGGTTTAATAATTATTGATTTATCTACATTAATCATAAGTTTAATTAGGTTAAAAACTGTTAAAAATGTGCTAAAAACTTTGTAGGAAATTAAATTATTAGTTAAACAAGACGTGTAAGATTTGATCATATTTTCCCTAACTTCATTTCGATTTTGCTTATTGTTTTTTTTATTTACTAGAGAAATATTATTAATGAGTTTGAAAATTTCTTTTACAATATGCAAAGACAGATATTGTTTATTTGCTAATTGTGTAGGACTTTCTGTTAGTCTTTGAGCAAAAGTAAAAATTGGGTAATGAATAATATTATTATGAATTGCCATATAGGCTGAAAGATGAACTTGAGGAACTAATGAGTCTGAAGGAATAAATTTAATGTATTTTTTTGCTTCTGATGATCTAATTAAATATCCGCCAATACTACCAATAGCAGAATTGAAGAGCCAATTTATTAGAACATTACTCCCCTTTTGAAAAACTCTTTTTTTTCCGTTAAAGAAAATAAATTTTTTTTCAATTATACTAGGGTTATTACTAAAAGTATAAATATCACTACAGACAATGTCGGCTTGAGGTGATCGATCAAGAGTTAATATTAGGTTGTTGATTCCATTTGGTAGTAAGATATCGTCTCCGCCAATAAAAAAAAGATATTCTCCCTCAGCTTTATTGATGCAGTTTTTATAATTCTCTGCAAAGCCTAGGTTTTTTTTGTTTTCAAAATATTTTATTAAGTGTGGATATTTTTTTTGAATTTTGAGACAAATTTCTTTTGTTTTATCAGTTGAAGAATTATCCGAGATTAAAATTTCATAATTAGTAAGTTTGGCATTTATAACGCTTTTAAGAGTTTGTTCAATTGTTTTTTCTCTATTATAGACAGGAATACAAATAGTAATTTTTGTCTTCATATTTCCATTTGACTAAAAGTGATAACTTAATTAGAATATTTTACATGAAAAAACAGCGTATTAATTCTAATCTCATCACCAAATATGCAATTAACAAATGCCGAATTTGTGGAAGCGCCAAAATATATCCTTTTCTAGATCTTGGATCAATGCCTATCCCCAATGGCTTTCTAAGTAAAGATGAATTAAAAAATAAAGAATATTCGTATCCATTGGGTGCCTCTGTTTGTGAGAACTGTTGGCTTGTCCAATTAACCCACGTTGTCCCACCTGAGATTATGTTTAAAAATTATCTTTACATTCCCTCAACTTCAAAAACAATGCTTGAGCATTTTAAGGCATTGGCAAATGAAGTAATTGAGAAATATGCACTTACTAAAAAAGATTTGGTTATTGATATTGGCAGTAATGATGGAACATTACTTGGATATTTCAAAGAACAAGAGGTAAAGGTGTTAGGTATCGATCCAGCTTCTAATTTGGCCCAGGTAGCCCGCATGCGGGGAATTGATACAATCGACGACTTTTTTACGGCAAAGCTCGCTCAAAAAGTAGTTTTAGAAAAAGGGAGGGCTAAAATAATTACTGCGACCAATGTGGTGGCTCATATTCATAATCTTCATGAATTAATTGAAGGTGTCGAAAAACTTTTAACTAAAGACGGTATTTTCATTATGGAGTTTCCATACTTAGTTGATTTAATTTCAAAAAATGAGTTTGACACAATTTATCATGAGCATCTTTCATATTTTTCTGTTTTGCCATTAGTTGAACTATTTAAACTTCATAAAATGGAAATTGTTGATTTAAAAAGAACACCGGTTCACGGAGGATCAATAATTGTTTATGTTGCTAAAAAAGGATCAAAATATAAGCAATCAAATATAGTTAAAGAGTATATTGGTCAGGAAAAATTAAAAAAACTAGATAAAAGATCAACTTATGATGATTTTTCACGGAGAGTTGCTGTTATCAAAAGAGATTTGAATAATTATTTAAAAGACTTGAAAAAACAAGGAAAAATAATTGTTGGTTATGGAGCATCGGCTAAAGGAAATGTTTTATTAAATTATTGTGGTATTAACATGAAGCTTTTAGATTGTATCGTTGACTCAATACCTTATAAACAAGGAAGATATACTCCAGGAACCCATATTCCAATTCATCCAGAGCTTTGGTTAGAAAAGAATAAACCAGATTATGCTTTGCTTTTATCTTGGAACTTTGCTGATGAAATTTTAAATAAACAGATAAAATATCGAGAACAAGGTGGACAGTTTATAATTACTATTCCTTATTTGAGGATAGAATAAATTGGAGACCGATTAAAAATCTTAAAAAATACATTCCTAATGTTAGAATAGGATGTCTGAATATTTTCATCCACTTTCCATTTTCAACAAATACAATAAAAAATCGGTAATACGGGCTAAACTGTTTTTTAATATCTGGGTCATCTTTGCCCCATTTATTAATGTATTTTTGAAAGCTTAAACCATAATATTTTTTCTTTTCAAGATATTTTTTTAAACTGAAACCTATTTCATTATGGTAAAGAGAGGCTTTTGTAATTTTAGTTTCACCCAGTTGTCTAATTTTTTTATCAAAATCCCAATCTTCGGGACCAATTAAGGTTTCATCAAAACCTTGAACTTTTTTAAATTTTTCTAAAGGGACAAAGCGAACGCAATCAATAGCTGTACCGTCATAAAAACTTCTTTCAAATTTCCTGACCCTATTCCAAAAAGAGTATCCTTTAATAATCTCAGGAATATATAGCCCAGTTAGATTTTTATTTTTTTTAGTTTCAAATTTTTGGACACATTCATGAATTATATTTGGAGAAAGTATCATATCAGCATCAAGATATAGGTAGTATTTTCCATTTGCTTTTTGAGCTCCAAAATTCCTTTGAGAAGAACGTTCATTTCCAAAGTCACAAAATTTGAAATTTTTAATACCTTTTTTTTTAAAAAAATCTAGTGAAGTTTTTTTTGTATTGTCTATTGAGAAATTATCAACAACAAGTATTTCAATTTTTTTGTAAGTTTGATTATTTACTGACTCTAAGCAATTGAGAATATTTTTTTCTTCATTTCTAGTTGTGATGATTATCGAAACAAGTGGCTCCATAAGTATTTATTAGTATAATTAATAATATAGATTATGTCACTCACAAGTAATCAAAAAAAATATATTCGGAAAAGTATAACTGATTTATCAATAGATAAGATAGCAAAAGCGATTAATGTGCATAAAAACACTGTCCAGGATTTCTTGATTAGTGAGAATTATTTAGAAAATAATTTAAAAAAAATTGAAATAAATAATGAAGAAAAATATTCAAATGAAGAAGCAATTTTTTTGTCTAAATCAATGGTTTTTGCAATTTTAATAGTTTTAATTTTTGTTTGCTACCTTTGGACATTAGGATTTAAATTTGTTTCAGATGACATTTATATTTTAAAAGTAAAAAATCTTGGAAGTATCAAAGTTATCTTTGATCAGCCACAAATTTTTCTTGCCTCTTTACATTATTTTGTTGTTAATAAATTAGTTGGAGCTTCTCCATGGCTATATAGATTATCGAATATTTTTTTTCATGGAGGAAATACTTATCTTATATATTTAATAGTCGCAACTATAAGTTTTCCATTTGTCGCTTTTTTTCTTTCACTAATTTTTGCAATTCATCCAATATTAATTGAATCAATTACCTGGGTAACGGGTGGTAGTTATACTCGCTATACCTTTTTTTTATTAGGTGCACTATTTTTTTATATTAAAAAAAATAAAAAAAAACATTATTATTGGTATTCAGTGCTGTTTTCAATTATGGCAATTTCTTCTTCAGAAAAAGCAATAATTATTCCTTTGCTTTTTTTACTTTATGAGATTTCCTTCGGAAAAATAAAGGAAAATTGGAAAAAGTTAATACCTTATTTTGGGATTACTGGTATTTGGGTTTTGTTCTATTTGTCGCAAATTGGAAATAGAATTTCTGGGATGGAAATGCAAAGCTATGGTCAAGTAAAAACATTAAATCCTTTTTTTCAAATACCCGTGGCATTGGCTTCTTATATTCAGTTGATTTTTTGGCCTGATAAATTGACTCTTTATCATTCAGAAATGGTCTTTACTCCCCTACAGTTTGGTTTTATGGTTTTAATTACTTTAAGTTTGTTTGCCTCCATTGGAACTTCTTATTTTAAAAATAAACAAATATTTTTTTGGCTGTCTTTTTTTGTGATTTCATTATTACCTACTCTAACGCCATTTGGAATCTCTTGGATTGTGGCCGAGCGCTACGTCTATCTAGGATCAATAGGAATTTTTTTTGTCATTAGTTATAGTCTTGTTTATTTAGTTAAAAATGAAAAAACAAAAATTATTGGTTATTTGTTATTTGTTATTTGTTTACTCGGTCTAATGACGCGAACAATTATAAGAAATATGGATTGGAGAAATGAGGATACATTATGGACTTCGATGATTCGTACTTCTCCATCTGATCCCAAAACTCATAATAATTTGGGAGATATGTATGGTCGGCAGGGAAATATGCAAAAATCAATGGAGGAATTCAAACGGGCAATTGAAATAAATCCGAATTATGCCGATGCTTATCATAATTTGGGGAATGTATATATAAATACTAAAAAATATGAATTAGCGATGAAAAGTTATCAGAAAGCAGCTTCGATTAATCCCAATCTTTGGCAGTCTTATCAGAATATAGCGGCGATATACTTTTCAGCTAAACAATATGATAAAGCCCTTGAGAATATGGACCGAGCTATAAAAATAAATCCTAATGAGTCGGGACTCTATATGAATTTAGCGGTCATATATTTGCAAATGGGTAATAAAGTTAAAGCGAAAGTAGTTGTACTGAAGGCTTTGGAAATTGAGCCGAATAATGAAAAGGCGAAGAAGATATTAATGAGTTTATAAAGTTCTAAGTTATAAAGTTCTAAGTTATAAAGTTCTAAGTTATAAAGTTCTAAGTTTACTATGGTAATAAGAAAATTTGAGGAAATAATAGCTTGGCAAAGAGCAAGAGAATTAACGAATTTAATTTATAGAAAATTTTTTAAACTGCATGACTTTGAATTTAGAAAACAAATTTGTAGAGCTTCTGTTTCAATTATGAATAATGTTGCTGAGGGATATGAAAGAATGGGTAATAAAGAATTTATTAAATTTTTATTTATTTCTAAAGGTTCTTGTAGCGAAGTAAGATCAATGTTGTATCTTGCTTTAGACCTAAAGTATATAAATAATTCTGAGTTTGATTTACTTTATAAATTGACTATTGAAATATCAAAATTATTATCCGGTTTTATTAAAACCTTAAAAACTTAGTACTTTATAACTTTATAAACTTAGAACTTTTAATATTTTTTTCTGTTCGAGATGATATCGATAATGGTCTGGGTAAACTAAATTTTTTATTTCAAAATTTTTATTAATACGATAAATTAAAGAGTATGTGGGTATTGGGAGTTCATTATCGACGATATCAAGGGCGATGTGGGAAAACATACTGAGAGAGAGAATAAAAACTATTATTGAAGTGAAAAATAGATTCTGTTTGGGATTGCTTCGCTTCGCTCGCAATGACATGTTCCAAAGTGCAATTGATGTTATTAATAAGAATAAAATTAATTCATATGAATGAAGAGGAACATAAATTTTGTCAGATTTGAGAAATTGGTAGCCTTTTAAAAAGTAATTAATATTTAGAGTGTAGGGAAAGGCAAGGAAATAATCAACAAAATGATCTAGATCTATAAGAAAACCACCAATAATTCCGGATATTAATGAGACTAGTAGAAATTTTTGTTTATTGGAAATTAATTTCCAAATAATGAATCCAGAAAAAAGGCTTAAAAAAATATGGGTTAGTTCGTGTGTAAAAAGATTCATATGTTAACAATTGCCACCTATTTATTTATCGTTTTGAAAGATTTTTATAAAGAGCGTTGAAAGAATTTTTCCAAAAGGCAAAAGAAATGAAGTTTACTTTTGTTTGATTAGGGTCAAAATCGAGTAAGTGACCCAAGAGTTTTTTACCCATATAAAAGAAATATAGGAAATCGTGAGGACTGCGAACTGATAGAATTTTTCTAAAAATATATTGCGGGGACATAAAAGCAGAGTATAATTCTTGTTCAAGTTCATAAATTCTTTCAGCTGGAAATGGGGTTTTCATGACTGGTTCGCGCATGTCATAGCGGTCATAATCCTCGGTAAGAAGCCAGCCCTTTTCTCGACATTCTTTCCAAAGCGGAGTACCAGGGTATGGAATGGTAATGGTTGCTTGCATGGTGTTAAAATAGCCTTTTTTAAAACAATCTTTGGCGAGTTTGATTGTTTTTTTAGCATCTGCTAAAGTTTCCCAAGGATAACCAAGCATGATTGTGGCATGGACGTCTAAACCGGCTTTTGAAGCCATTCGGCCACCATTAATAATTTCGTCCACCTTAACTCCTTTGTCGAGTTTATCAAGCGTTTTTTGATTTCCCGATTCCATACCGTACAAAATAAATCTAAAATTCGCTTTTTTCATTAAATAATATAAATCTTGTTTGATGGCATTAAATCGCATATTACAACCGTAAACTACCTTTTTGTTATAACCTGAATTAATAAGGAGATTACAAAATTTTTCTAATTTAGCCCCAGCAAACATGGTGCCGGCATCATCAAATATTTCTTTAACGTCATATTTATCAACAACATGTTTGACCTCTGCAAAAAGGCGTTCGGGTGTAAAACTACGGTAACTCCCAATGGGATTAATTGAATGATCCCAGATACAAAAAGTACAACGATTCCACCAGCAATCGCGTCCTGAATACATATAAGTGGCTGGAGTATATTTATAATTGCCGTTTTCGTAAGCATAAAGTTTCCATTGAGTTAAGTCGCGATCTACAAAAGGAAGAGTGTTGAGATCGTGCTTTAAGGAAGCGGGGCCAGAGTTACAAATTTCTAATTTTAATTTTTTAATTTTTAATGACGATGTGCTAATTGGTTTGCATTTAATATTTTTATCATTTTTTTTCCAATAGACTCCCCCTTCAAGGGGTTCTTTTTTATAAATATGATTGAGAAGGTTTGTGGTAACAAAATCATAATCCCCTCCTGTAATGACATAATCCACTTGGCAATTTTCAAAAGATTCCAATGGGAAAACAGTCACTTGGTCGCCAACTAAAATAATTTTAATTTTTGGTAAAAGTTTTTTTATTTCATTTATTTGTTTCCAATGAGTTTTAATTATTGGTGATTTTGATTCTATTAATAAATAATCGGGATTTATTTTTTTTAAATCCGTAAGCCATTTTGTATAAGTTTGTTTTTGGGCAATACCATCCATCCAGTATGCTTTATAACCGTTTTTTTTGAGCATAGTGGCTGTATAGGCAGGGACCATGGGGTAAATAAATGTGGGTGAATTAAAATATTGAAACTGACGGTTTTGTGAAAGAAGAGCGACACCTTTTGAAGATTCAATTGGCGGATAGCCAACGATTATTTTTATCTTGTTCGTCAATGAACGCATAATATATTATTACTAATTTAGTATTAGTTTGTCAACTGTTTGTTAATAAATTTTTTCTTTTTTAATAATTCCAGTAATAAAACCCTTAATAAACATTATACCGTAAGTAAGATGAGTTAGAAAGAGAACGAGTGGAGAAGAAAAAGAAATAAAAAGATTTTTTGTGTTAAGTAGTGATCGAAGAAATAAGTGTAGAGAAAATATTACATATATAATTAAGGGTAAAAGGTTAATGGTTAATTGATAATAATTGAGTTGAAAAATTAAAGAATAAAAAATAATAAACAATAAATAAAATACAAAGAAAGTAGGAATAAGATAAGAAAAACGTTGTGAATTACTGTCGCCATGAGCAAAAAAAGCTCCTCGATGAAAACCATAATTTGCGTGTTGTTTTAAAAAAGCTTTTAAGTTATTTCTTCGATGATGATACACTAATATATTAGGTTGATACAAAATTAGACCATGTTTTTTGTAAACAATATCTTCACAAAGTTTACTGTCTTCACCGGGCCAAAAGTTACTATTAAAACCACCAAGATGCAAAAAAATTTCTTTTTTCACAAGAAAATTCATTGAGGGATAATCGTCGATATAGCGAGAATTAAGTGGGGTAAAACGATAAGCATATCCTCCACTTCCTATCCAGCTCTTTAAAATTTCGTTAAATATTTTTTCCCAAACATTTGTATTTTTTGGCAAAATTCCCGGACCACAAACAACAGCAATCTTTTTTTCTGTATTAAAAAATTTATTGGCATTTGTTAGCCAGTTTTTATCCGGGTATGCATCATCATCAATAAAAGCAAGAATTTCTCCTTTAGCATGCTTTGCTCCAATATCTCTTTTTTCTGCGGGGCGGGTAATATTTTTTGTTGAAATTATACGTAACCAAGAATATTTTTTTTCTAATTTAGAATATCGTCCCGACCACTCCGGGGGTGTCGGTAGAACAATTACTTCAAAATCTTTGTAATTAAGCTTGTTAATTGCGGGGAGACATTCGTTAATTAAATATTGGGAAAGATCGCGAGTTGGGATAATGATAGAGAAATGCATAAGTTATAAAGTTCTGAGTTATAAAGTTTTAAGTTATAAAGTTTTAAGTTATAAAGTTCTAAGTTATAAAGTTTTAAGTTATAAAGTTTTAAGTTATAAAGTTCTAAGCTAAAAAGTATTTTATAAACTTCTAACTTTGTACTTTACAAACTTTATAACTAACTATGTTTTTACAATTTTTAAATCTGCTGGGTAAACTAATTTTTTATGTGGCCTTTTATAGTATTCAAGAATATTTTTGCGATAAAAAACAGCTAAAGTATCCAATACTATACCAAAAATTGATTTAATTGTTGCGGCTGACGTCATGCCAGTTAGTTTATAATTTAGTTTAATTGGTGCTTCGTAAATTCTTTTGAAGCCCAATGTATTGGCAACCACAAGCATTTCTAAATCACCAGCAAATTTTTTTTCAAGAAGTCGAGGTAAAATTTTTTCAAGAACACCTTTTCTAAATATTTTTATTCCCGCCTGAGTATCGTGAATTTTTAAGCCAAAAAGAAATTTAACAAAATAATAATAACCTTGGCTTAAAATTTTTCGTTGAAGTGAATAATCAACTTTTGAAGCAAGGTGGCGTTTAGAACCAACAATAATATCGGCATCGTACCATTCCATGTGTTCAAGAAGCATCGAAATACCATTAGGATCAATTTCCATTCCGGAATCTAAAAACATGACATAGTCCCCGATTGCTTTGTCCATTCCAAGTCTGATGGCAAAAGATTTTCCGTGATTCTCTTTATAAATTAAACATTTAATTTTTGGAATTTTAGCTTTAACAATTTTTTCAAAAGATTTGTCTACAATCCCGTCGATGATAACAATTATTTCATAATCATAGCGGATGTGATCAAGGATTACTTTAATTCTATGAAGATTTTTAATGATAATTTTTTCTTGTTTGTAAACGGGAATGATAAGGCTTAGGAAGTGAGTATTAATTTTAGGATTCATGGTTAGTTATATTATATAAATATCAAATATTAAAATCATCTTTGTTTTAAAAATAAATATCCGCAAAAATAACTTGTCATAGTAATAAATGAGTAAATAATATTTACGATCATAATATTTTGAATTGTTTGGTTGAAAATAAATAAGCTAATCACATAAAATGGAATAATTATGATTGTAATAAGTGAGGTTAAGTTTTTCTTTGCTAAAAAATAATTATTCATAAGTGTAATAAGAGAATAAAACATTCCAAAAAAAGCAGCTAAACCTAAATTTTTAGAAATAAGATAGAACTGTTTACCAAAGAAGATATTAATAATTATTTCTGGAAACATAGAGTAAAAAATAAAGGCAAAAAAACTAATTGAAATAATTAAACTCACAGTTAAAAAAAGAATATTTTTTTGGTTATTTTTTTTAGTAGATGTAAAAAAAATATAGCTTATGGAAACAATGGGCCCAATAATGTAAAAAATAATTTTTGCAAAGAGCGACCAAGCACTATATAAACCAGCGTCAAGAGGAGAAAAAAATTTCTTTACGAAAATAATATCAATATTATTAAGGAGAGTAATACCTAAAATTGAAAAAATTGTAATAAGTGTATATTTTTCAGAGAGCAAAATGATTAATCTTTTTTCTAATTTTTTGGAAACTTCAATTTTAGATATTATTTCTTTTCTGATAAATAAATAATAAATAATAAAGGTAATTAAAGAAGATAAGATGGTAAAAAATATAATAGTATTTACTCCATCGATTCCAAAGTAAACAAATAAAATACCTGATAGTTTTATTAATACTCCAAGAATACTGATGAGTATAAATACTAAAAAAAATCGCAAAGCGAGTAAAGTAGATGTATATATGACTGTAAATAAATAAAGAATAATCAAAATAATAAATGAGTAACTGACAAAAGGTGAAAGATTAGTCAGGCGAGGTAAGAAGGGAGCGCTTAAAATTAGGAAAAAAATTAAAAAAGACCATTTTTTTAATTTTGAAAAAAACCAATTATGAAGCATTTTAACAAATAATAATTGATTATTTTCTTTTGAACCAATTTTTTGAATAATCAGGTTGGAAAAAATAGAGAAAGGGATAGAAAAAATAAGAGTGTAGGAAAATAAAGCGGTAATTTCTCCATAACCTTGCGGTCCAAGAAGCCGGCCGGCAAAAAGATTAAAAATATAGTTAAGAAAACTGATAAAGAAATTTCCAATAGTCAAAATAGCACCTCCTTGGATAAAAGGATTATCAATCATTTTTCGCAATTTATTTTTCATTAAGGTCTATTATACATAGAAATGGGTATTGAATTTTTAAATAGTGTGTATATAATGAATATTAATATCAAGAGAAGTAGTAGAGATCTGGCTTGTTCGGACTACTCAGCAACCGTTCCTTTAAGAGGCTTACGGTGCTAAAACCAGAAAAGATATGCCGGTTTGAGTAATTTGGAGGTTCGAGGGTATATTTTTTTATACCTGCCAATGTGAAAAAGTTGGGTGACTAAACTAATAGTTATCACACAAGTGGCCGAGTAAAAAAATACACCCTTCTCACCTCTTGTATTAATAGTTTGCTTATACCGGAAAAAATATGCTTAGTTCTTTTACTTCGGAATCTGTGTGTGCGGGTCATCCTGATAAAATTTGTGATCAAATCTCCGATTCAATTCTTGACCATGCACTTTCTCAAGACAAATATTCGCGGGTGGCTGTTGAAACATTGGTAACAAAAAATTTTGTTTGTCTTGCTGGAGAGGTGACAACAAAAGGAAAAATGTTTTATAAGAAAATTGTTTCCAAAATAATAAAAAAATTAGGTTACGTAGATTCTTTTTTAGATTTTACATATCGATCTCCAATTGAAATAAATATTCATACCCAATCTCCGGAAATTTCAGTTGGGGTGGATAATTTTGGTGCGGGAGATCAAGGAATGATGTTTGGCTATGCATGTAATGAAACTAAGGATTTGATGCCCTTACCCATTGCCTTAGCACAAAGATTGGCTATGAAAATGGATGAAGTTCGAGAAAAAAAAGTTTTGACATATTTAAGACCTGACGGAAAAACTCAAGTAACTATTATTTATGAAAATGGAAAACCAATAAAAGTTGAGAATGTTATCTTAGCTGTTCCACATAATCCTCAAATAGAATTAGAACAGGTAAAAAAAGAACTTTATGAAAAGGTTGTGAAACCGGTTGTAAAAGAATTTGGTTATTCAATATCTTTTGAAAATATTATTGTTAATGGAACTGGAGTTTGGTATATTGGTGGACCGGCATCTGATACGGGAGTGACGGGGAGAAAAATTATTGTTGATACTTATGGTGGCATGGCGCGAGTTGGGGGCGGATGTTTTTCTGGAAAAGATGCTACAAAAGTTGATCGCTCAGGCGCATATGCAGCACGATTTTTAGCAAAAAATATTGTGGCTCATAAATTGGCGGATCGTTGTGAAGTGAGACTTGCTTATTTTATTGGAGCAAAAAAACCATTAATGCAAGAAGTAGAAACATTTGGTACTGAAAAAAAATCTGTTAAAATAATCAAAGATTTTATGAATAAAATTCTTGACACATCAGTTTCAGGAATTTTGGAAACATTAGATTTACGAAAACCCATATTTGCCGAGACAGCGGCTTATGGACATTTTGGGAGAAATGGATTTAGTTGGGAGAAAATTGTTAAGTTATAAAATTAGTTAAATATTCGGCAATGCATTTTTTTATCGCACGAGAGTCTCACCCCGAATATGGATGAAACATGTCGGGGTCCCCTCGGAAGCGAAAAAAAATACATCTGCCTCATATAAAAATATTCTGAAAATGAATAAATATAATTCTGTAATAGTTACGGGGTCAATTGGATATGATGTGATTATGGATTTTCCGGGAAAATTTGTGGATTATCTTCAAAAAGATAAACTTCATCAAATAAATGTTTCATTTGTGGTAAATAATCTTGACAAACAATTCGGCGGTACGGCGACCAATATTGCCTATAATCTTTCATTGGTAACAAGTAAAAAAACTAAAATTTATGGATCAGTGGGTAAAGATGGTGGTGAATTAATTAATTTTTTTAAAAAGAATTTAATTAATACAACGGGAATTTTAAAAGATAAAAAGATATACTCTTCTACTGGGTCAGTTATTACCGACAATAAAGATAATCAAATATGGGGATATTGCTATGGGGCCAGCATTTATGGAAAAAATATTAAATTATTAAATTTCGGAAAAAGCATTGTAGTTATTTCTGCCAATCATCCAGAATCTTTTTTAAATTTTCAGAAACAGTCAATAAAAAATAAATGGTCATATATGTATGATTGTGGAATGACATTGAGTTGGATTAAGAAAGAAGATTTACTGAGGGGAATAAAAAATTGTACCTGGTTAGTTGGTAATGATTATGAGATTGCTTTGATGCAAAAAATGCTCAATCTATCAATTAATCAATTAATTGAGTTTGGCATTAAGGTGATTACCACTTTAGGGGAAAAAGGAGTGATGTATCAGTCGAAAGTTGGAAAGTCTGTCCTGAGCGGAGCCGAAGGATCTATCAAGTCCATAAAAGTAAATGCTTATAAAGTAAAAAAAGTTATTGATCCAACCGGAGCCGGTGATGCTTGGCGAGGTGGATTTTTAGCAGGAATTTTAAATGGAAAAAGCGAAGTTGATTGCTTAAAATTGGGAAATGCATTGGCGAGTTTTGCGGTTGAGAAATATGGGACGGTGAATCATAAGCCAAAGATTAAAGAAATTGAGAGAAGAATTAAATTAATTTAGAATTTAGAATTCATAATTCATAATTAAATTTTGAATTTTAAATTATTAATTTTGAATTATTTATATGAAATACGATGTCAAAGATATTTCTTTAGCTTCTGAAGGTAAAAAATTAATTGAATGGGCCGATAAAGATATGCCGGTTTTAAAATTAATAAAAGAGAGATTTAAAAAAGAAAAAACATTAAAGGGTGTGACATTGGGTGCGTGTTTGCATGTAACTTCAGAAACGGCCAATTTAACAATCGCCTTAAAAGAAGGCGGAGCAAAAGTATTTTTATGTGCCTCTAATCCTCTTTCGACCAATGATGCAGTAGCGGCTTCATTAGTAAAAGATTTTGACATTCCAGTATTTGCTATTAAAGGTGAAGATAACAAAACATATTATAAACACTTAAATGCAGTGGTTGATGCCAGTCCTAATATTACGATGGACGATGGTGCTGATGTAGTGAGCTTACTTCATGGAAAAAGA
>CAYZAZ010000001.1:0-22238 GCA_964476545.1 uncultured Gammaproteobacteria bacterium | reverse complement strand
AAAAAGAAAAAAGAAAAGAAGCCTTAAATAATGTAGTGGGTTCAACTGAAGAGACGACAACTGGCGTGATTAGATTGCGTGCAATGGAAAAAGATAAGGCTTTAAAAATTCCTGTATTGGCTGTGAATGATAATTTAACCAAACATTTTTTTGATAATCGTTATGGGACTGGTCAATCAACAATTGATGGAATTTTGCGAGCGACAAATATGTTAATCGCGGGTAAAGTTTTTGTTGTTTGTGGTTACGGTTGGTGTGGTCGTGGAGTAGCAATGCGAGCTCATGGGATGGGAGCACAAGTTATTGTTTGTGAAGTTGATGCAATCAAGGCTTTAGAGGCAAAAATGGATGGTTATCAAGTAATGCCTTTAATTGAGGCAATTGCAAAAGCTGATTTTGTTCTGTCAACGACGGGAAATAAACATGTTATTGATGAAAAACATATTAAAGTAGCAAAAGATGGAATAGTAATGGCTAATTCAGGACATTTTGATGTGGAAATAAATAAAATCGCTTTAAAGAAATTATCAAAAAAAATCAGAACAGTTAGAAAATCAGTGGAAGAATATGATTTGGGAAAAAAGAAAATATATTTATTAGCAGAAGGAAGATTAGTAAATTTGGGGGCGGCTGATGGGCATCCGGCTTCGGTTATGGATATGAGTTTTGCTGGGCAAGCAATGGCTGCTGAATATATGTGGAAAAATAAAGGAAAACTAGAAAATAAAGTACACACACTCCCCGCCTTTTTAGATAATAAAATTGCCCAGTTGAAACTAAAAAGTGAAGGGATAAAGATTGATATATTATCTGATGAGCAAAAGAAATACTTATCGTCTTGGAATGAGGGGACATAATTTTTCTATAAATTTTTAAATTTTGTCACTCGTGAACCTTTTCCTTTGCGAGGCTCTGCTCGCTACCTCGCAATCCGCTTCTCGAGGAGCCTTTTCACTTTGTGACATTTAAAAATTAAAATATTTAATAGGATTCTGTTATAATCTTTTCTTATGAGTGTATTTATCCGCAATTTTGCCATTATTGCCCATGTGGATCATGGAAAATCAACCTTAGCTGATCGCTTGTTAGAATTAACAGGTGTTGTTAAAGCTGGTGGCCATGAAGAACAGATGCTTGATCGCAATCCAATTTCTCGTGAGAGAGGGATTACAATAAAACTGGCGCCTGTAAGGATGAGGTTTGAAGTAGGAGATGAGAAGATAGACAATGAAGTACGAAATAAGAATAATTCAATTTCTCATTTCGATCATCCAGTCTCTCACCTCACAAATCATACATCAACTAATTATATTTTAAACCTAATTGATACACCTGGACACGTTGATTTTTCCTATGAAGTAGATCGGACATTGGCTTGTGTTGAGGGAGTTGTATTACTTGTCGACGCGACGCAGGGAATTCAAGCACAGACGATTTCAAACGCTTATAAAGCAATTGAGAAAAATCTAGTAATAATCCCCGTAATTAATAAAATTGATCTACCTAACGCCGAGGTTGAAAAAACAAGAAAACAGTTGAGTGATTTTTTAGGGATTTTGGAAGAGGAAGTTTTTTTAATTTCGGCCAAAACGGGATTGGGAGTACAAGAGTTATTAGAGGAAATAATAAAAAAAATACTTTCACCAAGATTGCCACGGTCGCTCTCGCTCCCTCGCAATGACAGTTTACTTCATGCTTTAATTTTTGATTCATATTATGATACTCATCGAGGGGTAATTTCTTTTGTGAGAATTTTTGAAGGCGAAGCGAAAAAAGGACAAAAGGTAAAATTGGCGGCTGGAAACGTATATTTTGAAATTCAAGAGGTTGGTTATTTTTTACCAGACTTAATGGTGAATAGTAGCTTGAAGACAAATGAAATTGGTTACATTGTCACTAATTTGAAAGACATTCACGAAGTGCAAATTGGTGACTCGATTGTTTTGGAAAAGGATCCGAGTAAGCCACTTTCTGGATATAAAGTAGTTAAGCCGATGGTTTTTGCTTCATTTTTTACAACCGATACAAAAGATTACCTTAACTTAAAAAAGGCATTGGAAAAGCTTTATTTAAATGATTCTTCATTGAGTTTTTCGGCAATTCATAGTAAGGCTTTGGGGGCAGGATTTAGAGTTGGGTTTTTGGGTTTACTCCATGCTGATGTTGTCCGGGAAAGATTGGAGCGAGAGTTTAATTTAGATTTAGTTTTAACTCCTCCGCAAGTTGAGTTTAAAAAAGAAAATAATATGTTTTATGAACCCCAGATAAAGATTTTAATAGTAACTCCCCAATCATATGTGGGAGCGGTGATGACGTTGTGTGAAAATTATCGAGCGAAATTTGTGACTATGGATAATAAAAGTCAGGTCAGTATGACTTACGAGATGCCAATGAGTGAGATGATTAGCGGGTTTCATGACAATTTAAAGACCGTGACTTCTGGCTACGCTTCGTTTGATTGGGAATTTTTGAGATATGAAAAAGTTGAAGCAGATCAGTTGATCGTGATGCTTAATGGTGATGAGGTGGCGGAGTTTTCGGAAGTTGTGGTGAGAAATCGAGCAATGGAGAGAGGAAGAATTCTTTGCCAAAAATTGCATGGGATTATTCCTCGTCAGCAATTTGATGTCAAAATTCAGGCAAAATTTAAAGGGAAAATTATTGCTTCGGAGCGTTTAGCACCATTTAGAAAAAATGTATTAGTGAAAAGTGGAAAAGTGCTCGGAGCTGGTGACGTGGGAAGAAAGAAAAAATTACTCGAGCGACAAAAAGAAGGTAAAAAGAAAATGAAAATGATTGGTAAGGTGGAAATCCCTAAAGAGGCATTTTTAAAATTGTTTAAGAAGAACTAATTAATACTACCAATCCGACAAATACTACCAATACTATAAACCCGCCTGCAAACGCTATGCGTTAAGCATTGCGGGCAGGTAAATAATTTAATTATTAATGCATTAATTTATTAATACATTTATTGGTTTATTAGTAGTATTGGTGACATTGGTAGTATTTGTTTATTGATTTATATGTATTTCCACTGGATATTGGGGAGTTTGTTGAGAAAGGTTACTTGTCTTTTGGCATATTGAACTTCGGCAGTAATCCATTGTTGAGTTGCTTCTTCTTTTGTTAATTTATTTTTCAAGTACTGAATTATTTGCTGATATCCGATTGTTTTGAGTCCGGGATCATCTTCTGTATAACCAAAAGATAGCAAATTCTTGACTTCTTCGATGGCGCCTTGTTTTAATCTTTTCTCTACTCTAATTTGAATTGCATTTATTAAATCAGTTTTATTTTTATATTTGAGGCTAATAAGCTTTACATTAGGGTAATTAGGGAGATTAGGGAGATTGGGTATAGAAGGTGAAGATAGAATTTCAATTCGACGAATTAATCTTCTGGGATTATTAAAGTCGCTATTGTTTATTGTTAACAAACTTGTATGTTTAGACTGTTGTGACACAATTTTCAACCCCGGGGGTTGAAAGGATTGTTTGGAAGCTCTAATTATTAGTTTTTGTAAAATATCTTGAAGCTGTTTAAGAGTTTTTTTTCCAAGCTTTAGCCGTAGTGGCCAATTAGGTTGAACTGCATAATCAAAACCATAAAGTAGATGTTTTAAATAAAGACCGGTGCCGCCAATAATAATAGGAGTTTTTTTTCTGGAAAGAATATCTTTGATTACAGTTTGCGCGCATTGAACATAATCATAGGAAGAAAAATATTCTTTTGGATCAACGATATCATAAAGCCAGAGTTTAGTGAGTAGGTTGGAGTAAGTAGGTTGTAGTGAGTAGTTAGAAGTTAGGGAATAGTAACCGATATGAAAATTATTAATTACTTTTATTTCATTAAATTTTTGATTTTTGATTTTTGATTTTTGATTTTCATTTATATCTTTTCCTGTAATAATATTTAATTTTTTGTAGATCTGTCGAGAGTCGCAGTTGACTAATTCACCATTATATTTTTTAGCATATTCTAAAGCTAATTGAGTTTTTCCAGTAGCAGTTTGGCCAGTAATAACAATAATTTTATTAGTCACGTTTGATTAACAACTACCACTTCTGTATGGTGGTAACAGATTTTTTAGAAGTAGTTAGTAGTTAGTAGTTAGTAGTTAGGGAAAAATAACCTCCTAGCTACTGGCTACTTTCTACTATTTTTATTTTTGTTGTTTGGCGGCTTCAAGTAAATTTTTGTAGAGATAGACGACGTCTATTGGTCCAATTCCACCAGGTGTGGGGGTGTAATAAGAAGCAATATTTTTTACTTCCTTTTCTTCATAGTCACCTTTTAAGCGTTTATTTTCGCGGCGAAGACCAATATTAATTAGTATCACTTCTGGTTTTAAGGACTCGGGTAAAATAACTTTTTTACCCACAGCAGAAATAATAATATCGGCATCTTTTAGATATTCGTCTTTGTTAGGGGTTTGGGAATGAATCTGGAGGTAATTTATCTTTACCGTTGAGAGAGTATGTCCAATTGGCTTTCCGCCAGTTAATCCCCGCCCAACAAGCACGACTTTTTTATTTTTGAATATCCTCTTAAAAAATGAGGTATCTCGATTAATGTTCACAAAAAGATCAGATCCAACTTTTCTAGTGGAAAAAATATATTTTAAAATAGTTAGTACGCCTAGGCCTAAGGGGGGCAAATAGGTTGTTTTATGTTTATGGCCTTCGATTTCTTTAATGGTGTCAATAATGTCATAAATACTTTCTGTGGCAAGGTGTGGTGGAAGGGGCTGTTGAATAATAATACCGGTAGTTTTTGGATCAGCGGAAATAGATTTGATTAATTGCATTAATTTTTCAAAAGAAGGTGTTTGTTTGAGGTAAATAAAATCAAAAGCGACACCGATTTTTTTGGCAATTTTTTGTTTTATCTTGACAAAAGATAATTGATCTGGAGATTGACCAATGAGGAGTGTTGTTAGTCGCGGTTTATGGGACTTGTTTTTCAGTTTAGAAAAGTCTTTTTTTAATTGTTTTTGAAGAATTGAGGCAATTTTTTTGCCATCGATTTGCATATGATAGGACTATTTTATCATAATTTAGACAAAAGTGGAGCTTACAACCTTGTCTGATTTATCTGAAAAACGCATTAAAATTACCCCTTTTGCTGATCGTGAACGAGACGGGATTGATTTAAGGGGAATTTTAACGACTTGAGCCTTGGCACTGGTAATAATCGCCATTTCATTTTTTTCATCAATTATTTGGGCAAAGGCAATTTGGCCGAATTTTTCGTCAACAGAAGCGACTTTGACACCTTTACCACCCCGGTGTTGACCTCTAAAAAGGGAAAGGTTAGTTTTTTTACCAATTCCCCGTTCTCCAACAACAAATAGGTCTTTTTTGAATTCAATTTGAGTGAACACATCGGCTGAGGATACAAAGTCAGTTCCTTCAAGATTTATTCCTCGAACTCCTCGTGATGCACGGCCGGTTGGTCGAATTTCACTTTCATTAAAAACAATTGCTTTTCCGTGTTTGGTGGTGATAATCATATTGCTTTTTCCATCTGATATTTTAATCCATAAAAGTTCATCATCTTTATCGAGTTTGATGGCAATTATTCCATTGGTACGGATATTAGCAAAGTCTTCAAAAGGAGTTTTTTTGACAACACCCTTTTTTGTACACATGGCCACAAATTTATTCTGCGCCGTGTTATCGACCGGAAGGTTATTTTGAGATGGGTAATTAACAAATGAGGTAACTTTTTCATCTGGCCGTAGGGTAAGTAAATTAACAATAGCCTTTCCTTTTGAAGTGCGTGATCCTTGGGGAATTTCCCAGACGCGTTCTTGGAAAATTCGTCCGTGATTTGTAAAGAATAACATGTAATCATGAGTCATGGCTGAATCAATGTGGTAGACGTTATCCGTTTCTTTCGTATCAATTCCAGAAACTCCTTTGCCTCCCCGGTTTTGAATACGGAAAGTTTCTCTTGGAATTTGTTTGATATAACCTTCTTTTGTTAAGACAACAATGACTTCTTTATTTTCAATTAACTGTTCATCGGTAATTTCGCCAGGTTTTGATTTGATGACCTTGGTTTTTCTTTCATCACCATATTTACTTTTTAGATAAAGAACTTCGTCTTTAATAACTTTTAAGATTTTTAAAACGTCTTTTAAAAGTGATTCAAGATAATCAATGGTTTTTTTGAGTATTGCTAATTCATCTTCAATTTTTGCTCTTTCAAGTCCAGTTAACCTTTTAAGTTGCATATCTAAAATAGCTTGGGTTTGAATATCTGAAAGACCAAATTTTTTCATCAATTTTTCTTTGGCTTGGGATTCATCTTTAGATTTTTTAATGATTTCAATTACTTCATCAATATGATCAAGGGCAATAAGATAACCTTGAAGAATATGAGCGCGGTGTTTAGCTTGGGCTAATTCATATTCTGATCTTTTAGTAACAATATCGACTCGATGTCTTAAATAAAGTTCAAGGATGGTTTTGAGTGATAGAGTCTGAGGAACGCCATCGACTAAGACGACCATATTAATTGGAAATGACGTCTGAAGCTCGGTAAATTTGAAGAGACTGTTGACGACTTTTTTGTAGGAAGCATCTCTTTTGAGTTCAATGACAACACGCATACCATCGCGATCTGATTCGTCGCGCAGGTCGGAAATGCCGAGAACTTTTTTATCATTGACTAAATGGGCAATTTTTTCCACGAGATTAGCTTTGTTTACTTGATATGGAAGTTCGGTGATAACTATTGCACTGCGACCACCCTTAAGTTCTTCTTGTTCGACTTTGGCCCTAATCAAAACTTTACCTTTACCTGTCATGTAGGCTTGTTTAATATCGTTTGCGCCGTAAATAATTCCTTGGGTTGGGAAGTCTGGTCCGGTGACAACTTCTAAAAGTTTTTCAATTTCGATGTTGAAAATTAGTTGATGATTAGGAAGATATCCTTCTTGAGTTTTTATGATTGCATCTTTTTTTGTTTTATCTAAGGCGACATTATCGATCATTAAACAAATTCCATCAATAATTTCAGTTATGTTATGGGGGGGAATTTTGGTGGCCATACCAACGGCAATTCCCTCAGCTCCCATTAAGAGTAAATTAGGAAGTTTGGCTGGTAAATAAACTGGTTCTTTAAGTGAACCATCAAAATTATCTAGCCAAGGAACGGTTTCTTTATCGATATCAAAAAGCATTTCTTCAGCAATTTTGGAAAGTTTAGCTTCGGTATAACGCATGGCGGCTGGAGGATCGCCATCAACTGATCCGAAGTTTCCTTGACCTTTAATTAGTTGGTAACGCATGGAAAAATCTTGGGCTAAGCGTGCCATGGCTTCATAAACTGAAGAATCACCGTGGGGATGATATTTTCCTAAAACTTCTCCGACAATTTTAGCTGATTTAGAAAAACGGGCACCAGGCGTAAGGCCCATTTTATACATGGCATAAAGAATCCGGCGGTGAACTGGCTTAAGCCCATCGCGGACATCCGGAAGTGCCCGGGAAACGATAACGGTCATGGCATAGTCAAGATAAGCCCGTTTCATTTCGGAAACAATTTCGATTTGTTGGATATTTTTGTTGATATCTGCCATAAATAAAATTAAAAGTTAAAATTTAAAAATCAAAACTACAAATAAAAATTTAAAATTTATTTAATTTCGCCATAAAGTTCAATTTTACCGCATTTAGGACATTTATAAGCGACAACAAAGCATTTACCACCAAGTATAAATTTTTGGTAATTTGAGAAGAAACCAGGTTTTCTAATTTCTTTTTTTCTCCATACGGAGATACCATGTGATAGCATTTCGCCTTCTTCCATTTCTATTTTACAATTTGGACAGTTCATATTTTGTATTCTCCAATAACTAATAACCATTAGCTAGTAACTTTTATTTATTTCATTGATTTTTTTATTGCTTCGAGGGCCATTTCTTTTCCTAAGAAATTTTTTGTTTTGACCCATTTATTTGGTTCGAGTTCTTTATAGTGATTAAAAAAGTGTTTAATTTTATTTTTTGTTGGCTCATCAATGTCTTCTATATCTTCAATATGGGCGTAAAATGGATCGACTTTTTTGGTGGGAACAGCGATAATTTTAGTATCAATTCCTGCTTCATCTTCCATTTCAAGCATACCAATTGGTCGAACAGGAATCACACATCCAGGATATACAGGGTAAGTGGAAATAACAAGGACATCGGTGGGGTCACCATCTTCAGCTGAAGTTCCGGGAACAAAACCGTAATTAAAAGGGTAACTCATGGCGGTATAGTTGAATCGATCAACAGCAATTACCCCTGATTCTTTATCGAGTTCGTATTTAATTGAGCTCCCAGCTGGAATTTCTACTAAAACATTAACCTCATTTGGAGCTTTGTCTCCAGTTTTTAAGTTAGCTATATTCATATTAATTAAATTTAATTAATAACTTATTATCTCAAAACTCAAATGTTAAATGTTAGATCCAAATGTCAAATCTTATTATCTTAAAGATTTTACATTTAAGATGTGGTTTTGAGATTTGAGTTTTAACATTTGACATATTATATGTCTAGATTTGCCATTCTGGCGTGTGTAACAATAAATTTTTTTCTTGGTGGAACCTCATCGCCCATAAGCATCGTAAAAACATAATCGGCTTCTTGAGCATCGGCAACATTGACTTGTTTTAAAATCCTATTTTCTGGATTCATAGTTGTTTCCCAAAGTTGATCAGGATTCATTTCTCCCAAACCTTTATATCTTTGAATATTAACCAATTTATTGCTATCCTTTGATAATAACGCAATATATTTGCTTCTTTCTTCTTCGGAATAGGCATATTTAATAGTTTTTCCGGTTTGAATTTTGAAAAGTGGTGGTTGCGCAACATACAGGTGACCTTTGTTGACAACATCTGGCAAATGGCGGAAAAAGAAGGTGAGAATTAAGGTACGGATGTGTTCTCCATCGACATCAGCATCGGTCATAATAACAATTTTATGATAGCGAAGTTTTTTGTAATCGACCGTTTCAGCAATACCCATACCTAAAGCAATAACCATGTCTTTTATTTCTTTAAAAGCCAAAACTTTATCAAGATAAGCTTTTTCTGTATTTAAAATTTTTCCTCGAAGTGGAAGAATAGCTTGGAACTTTCGGTCACGTCCTTGTTTGGCGGTGCCACCGGCGGAATTACCTTCGACTAAGAAAAGTTCGCAAAGAGCGGGATCTTTTTCTTGACAGTCAGCCAATTTTCCTGGTAAGCTTGCGCCTTCAAGTGCCCCTTTGCGCAGGACCGCTTCTTTGGCGGCTTTGGCTGCGAGACGGGCCTTTTGAGCTAGTAAAATTTTGGCAAGAATTTCTTTTCCAACTCGTGGATTTTCTTCAAAATAAACATCCAAATATTCGCCCGTTGCTCCTTGAACAAAGGGTTGAATTTCTGAATTACCTAATTTTGTTTTTGTTTGACCCTCAAATTGAAGGTTGGTTGAAGGCATTTTTACATAGACAATTGCTGATAGTCCTTCTTTGACATCGTCACCAGTTAGAGGTTCACCAATATCTTTTTCACTTAAGACTTTTTTTGCATAAGTATTAATAGATTTGGTAAGGGCGGTTCTAAATCCGGTTAAATGAGTTCCTCCTTCTTGGGTGTTGATTACATTGACAAAAGAATAGACATTTTCATTTATTGAATCATTAAATTGAATAGCGACTTCGATTTCTCGATTTTCCTCTGTTTTTTTAATATAAATTGGTGCATGAAGAACTTTTTTTCCACGATTGATTTCTCGAATTAGTGATAAAATTCCACCATCAAAATAATAGGCAACTTTGTCTTTATTTTTTTTATTGTTTAATCTAAAGTAAACATCCTTTATAAGATAAGCTTTTTCTCTAACTTGCTTTTTAAAAGCTAAATAATTAATTTCAATTGTCTCTTTAAAAATTTCTTTATCAGGTAAAAATGAAACTGAAGTGCCTTGAGAATAAGGAGAGTTAAGTAGTGAATCTTTGACTTTTTTGACAGCGTATTTTGGAATTCCTCGATTATATTCTTGGCGATAGATGTGGCCATCTCTTTTGACTTCGACAATCATATGTTCAGATAAAGCATTGACGACAGAGGCGCCAACACCATGTAAACCTCCAGATATTTTGTAGGCAGATTGATTAAATTTTCCTCCGGCATGGAGTTTAGTTAGAGCAAGTTCAAGGGCGGAAACTTTGTATTTTGAATGCATTTCAACTGGGATTCCTCGACCATCATCATAAACAGTAAGGTAATTATCTTCTTGGAGAACAGTTAAAACATTTTTACAAAATCCAGCGAGTGCTTCATCAATTGCATTATCAACTATTTCATGGAGACAGTGGTTTACACCAGCCTGGGAAGTAGTTCCAATATACATTCCTGGTCTTTTTCTGACAGGCTCAAGTCCTTCGAGGACAACGATTGATTCTGCACTGTAATCTGACTGTGACTTTGGCATAAGGTATAATTTTAGCTATATTTTTGATGATTATCAAGTAGATTTGCGCCCACTCTTCCTAAGACGCTAGAAGCAATTTAAGCTTCCAGCGTCTTTGAGTTATTTTAATTCAACTTTTCCACCGGCTGTTTCAATTTTCTTTTTTGCTTCTTCAGCGACGTCTTTTTTAACATCTTTCAAAAGTTCTTTTGGTGCAGATTCAACTAGTTTTTTTGCGTCCATTAGACCTAAAGTTGGTAAAATTTCACGAACTGCTTTAATAACAGCTAATTTATTTGCACCAGCTTCAGTTAAATTAACGGTAAAACTTGTTTTTTCTTCAGCAGGAGCGGTAGCAGCTTGTGTTGAAGCAGCGGCGACTGGCATTGCTGAGACACCAAATTTTTCTTCTAAATATTTAGCTAGATCAGCTACCTCAATGACGGTTAATTTTTCAATTTCGGTTGCGATTTTTTGTAATTTTTCTGATAATTTTAATTCTGACATTAATTTTTCACCCCCTTTGCTTTTAAGACATAGACTAATTTATTTACATTGAATTTTAATGAGTAGGTAAATTTTGAAACAGGGGCATTAAGTGAGCCAATAACTTTACCAATTAACTGTTCTTTTGGAGGAAGTTTGGAAATAGTTGTCATTTGGGTAGCATCATATATTACTTGATCAAGAAATCCTAGTTTAAAGCTGAGGCTTTTTTCTTTTTCAGAGAAAGTTGCAAATGAATTTAGGCCTTTGCTCCAATCATTAGTTAAACCAAGAAGCGCGGAGTTTTCTTTCAAAGAAGTTTTTGCTTTATTATAGAAAGTTTTGAGATTTTTGTCTTTTGTGACTAGCGTGTTAAGAAGTTTTTGAAATAATGAATTTTTAACAACCTTAAGTCTTGCGTCATTTTTAATAAGCACTTTTCTTAGTTGTTCCAGTGTTGAATGATTTGTCTTATCAAATTTGAGAATGGCTAAATTTGGGTATTTTTTTAGGAAAGCATTAATTTCTTCGAAGATGGTTAATTTTTTTGGGGATGCCATATTTTTTCACTATATCAGGAAATTATAAAAATCTTATCACCCAACGGGTGAGCCTGATGTCTTGGTGAATTTTTTATTATATCAAAAATATACTGTTGAATCAAATGTGATTAAGATTCGCCTAAAAGTTCTTTGAGTGATTTAACATTTTTTTCTTCTTTATGTACTTTTGTTTTATTTTTGGCAATTGTTTTGTATTGTTTTGCTTTTTCTTGCTTTTTTTGGAAACTCTCGACTCTTCCTTTTGTATCTAAAAATCTATGTTCGCCAGTGTAGAAAGGGTGGCATTTTGAACAGACTTCAACGTGAATTTCAGATTTAGTTGATTGGGTGTTAAAGGTATTACCACAAGAGCAAATAACCTTTGCTGAAAAAAATTTGGGATGAATTGCCGTTTGCATAAGAATTTAAATTATAACATAAATTTTTTATTTTAGTTAGAAATATAAATTATTATTTTAATTAATTTCAACCCCGGGGGTTGAAAGGATTGATGTGACAATATTAAATGCCATTTGTGTAAACTTCATTGACAAAAAAAATTTTATTTGCTCTAATATGAATTATGGCTCGAAGAAGAGAAATCTTAGTAACAGGCGAAATTTATCATGTGTTTAATAAGACTATCGAATCAAAAGAGGTTTTTAGTGATAAAGTTGCAATTAATTTATTTCTTCAATTGATAAGTTATTATAAATCTACAAAATCTACTTTAAGTTTTTCTAAATTAAAATTAATAGATAATCAAATAAAAGAACAGATTTTAAAAAAAGTTAAAAATAAAAAATATTTTAAAGTAGAAGTACTTTGTTTTTGTCTGATGCCTACCCATTTTCATTTTCTTTTAAGACAAAAGATGGATAAAGGAATGGAAAAGTTTATTTCTGATATTATTAACTCTTTTACTAAAACTTTTAATTTGATTAATGAGAGAGTTGGACCGATTTTTTTACCAAGATTCAAGGCGGTTAGAATAAAAAAGGAAGAACAGTCAAAGCACGTTTTAAGGTATATTCATTTAAATCCTTACTCTTCGGAATTAGTAAATAATTTTGAGGAACTATTAAAATATAATTGTAGCTCAATAAGAGATTATGTTGAAAAGAGTAAAATTCATGGTTTTGTCGATAGAGAGTTTTTTTTAAGGATGTTTGATAGAAACAGAGAGAGATTAAAAAAATTTATGTTTGATAGAGCTGATTATCAAAAGATTTTGGAAACAATTAAATATACAAAAAAATTTACATAAGTATGGGTTTAGATTGTTATATCATACTTTTCAACCCCCGGGGTTGAAAGTTGAATTTGATTTAGAATTTTAGTATATTAAATTAACTTATGCAATTTTTAGTTATTGGAAAAGATGGGAAAGATAAAAAGGCAATGGAGCGAAGGTTGGCTGCAAGGGAGGCCCACTTAAAGTTGGGGGATGAAATGGAAAAGTCCGGTAATAGGTGGTATGGATGTGTGATGTTAGATGATAATAATAAAATGATTGGATCGATGGCAATTATGGATTTTTATTCAAGAAAAGAGTTGGATGAATGGTTAAAGCAGGAACCTTATGTTGTTGGCAATGTTTGGAAAACAGTCGAAGTTTCTAAATGTAATGTTAAAAGACCTTGGAAGTTTAATCGGCCTCAGTCTTTTTTTCAGTCAAGAGAGTGAACTTAAAATATTAATTTTTAAATAATTTTTCCTATTATGGTTTTAGCTTGTCTTGACAGTTTTTTCCATATCGGATATGGAAAAGTTAAAGACTTTGTCCCATTTGCCGTTTTCAATAATATCTTCGAGGTTGTGGAAAGATTTGCCAAGGCGGTGATCGGTAAGGCGATTTTGGGGGAAGTTGTAGGTGCGCATTTTATCTGATCGCTCCCCTGTTCCGAGGTTGCGAACATAAGATTGCATCACTCCTTTTTTCTTTTCTTCTTCGAGTTGGTAAAGTTTACCTACTAAAATTTCCATTGCAATTTTCCGATTAGCTTCTTGGTAGCGTTCGCGACTGGCAGTTGTGACGATGCCGGTTGGTCTGTGAATTAATCGAACAGCAGTTGAAACTTTATTGACATTTTGACCTCCGTGTCCACCTGATCGGTAAAATTGCCATTCCAAATCACTAGGATTAATATGAACATCAGATTGAACGACTTGAGGGGTGACGACAATAATACAGGTGGAAGTATGGACTCGGCCTTTTCGTTCAGTTGAGGGAATTCTTTGGACGCGATGGACGCCCGTTTCATTTTTATAAAGGCTGAAAGCGTTCATTCCTTTGAGTTGAATAATATTTTCATCTAAATAGGAAAATTTAAAGTTTTGTTTTTGGGCGTAGCGGATATAAGAAAGTAGGAGTTCTTTCATCCAGATTTTGGATTCGTCTCCACCGACTCCAGGGTGTGCTTCGATAATAGCGATATTTGGGTTAATTATCATATTCAATATTAAATATTAAAAATCAAATAGCAAAATTACACAGTAAAATTTAAATATTTTTGAATTTTAATATGTATATTTGATATTTAATCTTTAATTTTTGATATTAATTCGTTTGGAGAAATAGTACTTTGATCACCAGTTTTCATGTTTTTGATTTTAATAGTATTTTTTTCTGATTCTTCAGGGCCAATAATAATTACATAAGGAATTTCTTTGCGATTGGCGTATTTGAGTTGTTTATCAAGTCGGTCGGTCGGATTTGGATAAAGGTCGGTATTGATCCCCTCTTTTCTGAGTTGTTGAACAACTTCCTGAGAATTTTTTAACAAATCTGAGTTAAAGATAGTAACAAGTACTTTTGTTTTTGTTTTCATTGAAGGGAAAAGTTTTAATTCGTCCATAGCAAGAACTGTTCTATCAAAACCAAGAGCAAATCCAGTACCGGCAACTTTATTTTTTGAAAATCTAGAGACTAAACTGTCAAATCTTTCACCTCCAAGCATACTTCCGGCTGTGAATTCTTTGGTAGTAATTTCCCAAATGGGACCAGTTGAATAAGAAAAAGAACGAGCCAGTGTGGGAGAAAATTCATAAAAGTTTTTTAGGCCATAATTATCAAGATATTGAAAAATATTTTGTAATTTTTTGTTGGGTTTAATATCTTTTATTTGCTGTAACAATCTTTCTCCATCTTTTTTTTCAAAGCCTTTTTTTATTAATTCTGCAATGACTCCTTCATCGCCAATTTTCGCTAATTTATCGATTGCAACGATAGCTTTGTAAGGAATACCTTGGTAGAGTTCGCGATCATTAATTAAAGCAATGGGATTTTTAAAACCTAAATTTTTAAAAATATTTATTGAGAGTGCAATTGTTTCGGCATCTGCAAGTTCGTTTTCAACGCCAAAAATATCCGCATCGCATTGCAAAAATTCTCGGTATCTTCCTTTTTGAGGTTTTTCGGCTCGCCAAACAGTTTGGATTTGGTAGCGTTTAAATGGTAACGTAATTTTATCAGGGTATTGGGCAATTAGCCGACAGGTAGGAACTGTTTGGTCGTAGCGTAGGGCAACTTTACGACCACCGGAATCTTCAAATTTATAAAAAAGTGTTTCATCTTCTCCAATGTTGCCGGTAAAAACCTCAAGATATTCAATAGCAGGAGTTTCAAGAGGTTCAAAGCCATAGAGTTCAAATGTCTTGCGGACAATATCTATGACATACTGTCTTTTAACAGCTTCTTCGGGTAAAAAATCTCGAAAGCCTTTTAGAGTTTGGGGAGTAATCATAATGTATATATTATACAACGAAAGATTCAATCCGGTCGAGGGCTTTTTTTATATTTTCCATGGAGGTAGCAAAGCTGAGGCGGATATAATTATCATCACCAAAAGCGGCGCCGGGAATAGCGGCGACATGGGCTTTTTCTAAAAGTTGTTGGCAAAAAAATGTTGATTTTAATGTTTTCGTAGATTCTGTCAGAAGTTTTTTTCCCGCCAGGGTTCGCTCGCTTTGAATTACCCTCGACTCCACGCTGTCGGGATCCCTTAAACTTCTGCCATCTACTTGATTGTTTTTATTTTTATTATTATTATTATTATTTATGTTTGAAATATCCACAAAGATATAAAATGCTCCGTCGGGTTTAATTGGCTTTAGTCCTGGAATATTATTTAATCTACTTAACATATAGTTGCGACGGTTTTTGTATTCTTTTACCCAATCTTTTAAGAAATCTTGGGGACCGGCGAGGGCGGCGAGGGCGGCTTTTTGAGTGATGCTATTTACTCCCGAAGTGGAGTGATCTTGTAAATTTGTTGCAAGTTTTATTATTTCTTCTTCAGCGGCACAATACCCTACTCGCCAACCGGTCATGGAATAGGCTTTGGAAAATCCATTGACAGTAATTGTTAGTTTTTTGATTTTTTCATTAAAGTTAGCAATACTATAATGGGTTTTATCGTAAATTAATTTTTCGTAGACTTCATCAGAAATAATAAAAACATTATTTTTAACACAAAAATTAGCAATGTCTTCCAATTCTTCTTTTTCATAAACTGTGCCGGCGGGATTTGATGGAGTTCCAAGAACGAGCAGTTTTGTTTTTTTAGTGAGATGTTTTTCTAGGAGTTTTGAATTAACTTTAAGATTTGGAGATTTGATATAAATACATTTTCCTCCAGCAAATTTTACCATTTCATCATAACTCACCCAAGATGGGATAGGAAGTAAGACTTCGTCGTTTTGATCTATGAGCACTTGAATAATATTGAATAAACACTGTTTGGCACCGGCCGAAACTAAGATATTTTTTGTTTGATAATCAAGTTGATTGTCTTTTTTGAACTTATCACAAATAGCTTGGCGCAGTTCTAGAATTCCGGCGGTGGGGGTATATTTTGTAAAGTTATTATTAAGGGCATCGTTGGCAGCGTTTTTAATATGGTCTGGTGTGTTAAAATCTGGTTCGCCAGCGGCAAGTGAGATAATATCTATCCCCTCTTTTTTCATTTGTTTGGCGCGAGCGGTGATGGCCAAAGTTGCCGAGGGAGAGATTTGTAAAGCGCGATAGGAAAACATTTTAATAATTCAAAATTTATAATTTAAAATTCAGAATTAAATTATGAATTCTAGATTTTAAATTCTAAATTAGCTTTGGACCGGCTTTTCTAACTTCTTCGGGAACATTATTGAATTTTTTAAAGTTTTCTACAAATAATTTAGCTAATTCTTGAGCTTTTTGGTCATAGTTAGATTTATTTTTCCAAAGATTTCTTGGTTTTAATATTTCTTTATTGACACCCAAAATTTCATTAGGTATCCAAAGATTAAAAAGTGAATTAAAATTATATTCGGCTTCTTCCATTTTTCCAGATAAAATTGTAGAAATTATTTTTCGAGTATCTTGAATGCTAATTCGGTGACCGGAACCGTAAGGACCACCGATCCAACCAGTATTAACGAGATAGGTGTGTGCCTGATATTTTTTTAAATAATAGCCGAGAAGTTTGGAATATGTATTGGGCGATCTTGGCATGAAGGGTGCGCCAAAGCAAGTGGAAAATGTTGCTTTTGGCTTAACTACTCCTCTTTCTGTACCAGCTAATTTAGCAGTATATCCTGATAGAAAATGATACATCGCAGATTTATTATCGAGCTTAGCAATAGGTGGTAAGACGCCAAAGGCATCGGCTGTAAGAAAAATTACATATTTGGGATGTGGACCAACGCCAAGAAGATGAGTATTTTCAATAAAATGGAGAGGATATGCGACTCGAGTATTTTCGGTAATTGTTTTATTTCTAAAATCGATACTTTTATTTTTATCAAGAATTACATTTTCAATTAAAGCGCCATGGCGAATAGCTTTCCAAATTTGAGGTTCGCTTTCTTTTTTTAAATCAATACATTTTGCATAGCAACCGCCTTCAAAATTGAAAATTCCATTTTCACTCCAACCGTGTTCATCATCACCAATGAGCATACGATTGGAATCAGCAGATAGTGTCGTTTTACCAGTTCCAGATAGTCCAAAAAATAAAGCTGATTCTTTATTTCTGCCGATGTTTGCGCTACAGTGCATAGGAAATACTTTTTTTTGAGGAAGTAGGAAGTTCATAACAGTAAAAATTGATTTTTTTATTTCACCAGTATATTTTGTACCGCCTATAAGCACAATCATTTTTTCTAGATTCAAAATTACAAAAGCTTCAGAGTTTGTTCCGTCAATTTTAGGATTAGCATGGCATCCAGGGGCGCATAAAATAGTTAGCTCGGGTTTAAATTTTTTTAACTCTTCACTAGATAACTGGCGAAGAAGATGTGATGCAAAAAGCGATTGATAAGCAAATTCAGAAATGACTCTAGTTTTTAATTGATATTTGGGGTCAGCCCCGGCCAGAGCGTCGGTAATATATATCTCCTTTTTTTTAGATAAATAAGTAGAAATTTTTTTATGAAGTTGATCAAAATATTTTTCACTGATGGGAAAATTAATTGAACCCCAATTAATTTGTTTATGATTTTTTTTTGTATCGACAATAAATTTGTCTTTTGGCGAACGTCCAGTATAAGGTGAAGTATTAATAACGATGGCTCCAGTTGAAGACAAAATTGCCTCCTGTTTTTTTAAAGCATGATTTACTAACTTATTGATGTCTAAGTTTTTGTGAAGTATCATACACTATCATACATAATAAAATGTTAAAGCTCAAATGTCAAATGTTAAAACCAAAACGCAAAGCCTTCGAATTGGAGGGTAAATGTCAAATGTGAAAACTAAATTTCTTGGATTGTGAAGTAAAGAATTCCATTAATTAATTTATCTTCGACAAGATAGCCTTTTTGTTTTATTTGTTTGCGAAGGACATCGGCGGAGGTAAAATCTTTTGCTTTACGAAATTCTAATCTTTTCTTGGCCAAATTTATAATTTCTGCTGGTATTAAATTTTTGGTTTCTTCGTTTAGTTTTAAACCCAAAACTTGATCAAAATCAAGAACTAAATTAAGTTTTTCTTGAGAAGATAAAGAAGATCTTAATACTTGCCACAGGACGGCGAGCGCTTGAGAAGTTTGCAAATCGTTTCCAATGGCTTGAGTAAATTCTTTTTTATATGTATCAAATAATTTTTGATCAGTTTGTTTATTATTATTTTGATTATTATTTAAATTCTTAATGATATTTTTTAATTTAGTTAGACCTTCGGCGGCTCCGGTCGCTGACTCCCAAGTAAAATTCATTTGTTGGCGGTAATGGGTTTGGAGAAATAAATAGCGGATAGCAAGGGGGTCGAAATTTCTTTTGGTGATATCTTCGATAGTATAAAAATTACCAAGAGACTTACTCATTTTTTTATGATCAACCATAAGAAAATTATAGTGTAGCCAGTATTTGACAAATGGTTTGCCATTGGCTCCCTCAGATTGAGCAATTTCATTTTCATGGTGAACGGGAATATGATCAATTCCACCGGTGTGAATATCGATTGTTTCTCCTAAATATTTTGAAGCCATAGCGGAACATTCAATATGCCATCCAGGAAAACCATCACCCCAAGGAGAATTCCAAAACATGGTGTGATCAGCAAACCTTCCGATACGTTTGAACCATAGAGAAAAATCAGCCTCATTTCTCTTTTTGGGATCGATATAAAGATCTTCTCTTACTCCTTTTAACTTTTCTTTTAACGATTGACCGGAAAGTTTTCCGTAGTTTTTAAATTTCAAAACATTAAAATATATTGCTTCATCTGTTTCGTAAGCATAATTTTTTTCCAATAATTTTGTGATCATAGCAATCATTTCGGGAATGTGGGCTGTGGCGGGACAGATTGTATTAGCTCGAAGAATATTTAGAGAATCCATTGTTAGAAAAAAATGGTCAGTATAAAATTTGACAACATCCCAGACAGTTTTTTTAGATTTTTTTGCTCCCTTTTCTAATTTGTCTTCTCCAGTGTCATCATCGCCTGTAAGGTGACCAACATCAGTAATATTCATAACGTGATTTACCTTAAAGTTTAGATAGGTTAACGTTCTTCTTAAAATATCATTGACGACATAAGCGCGCATGTGTCCAATGTGAGAATAGTCATAGACGGTTGGACCGCAGGTATAGAGGGATACGTTGGGAGGGTTTAGGGGTTTGAATTCTTCAATTGATCGAGATAAGGTGTTATAAATTCTCATAAGACAAGTATACAAAAAATTAGTCTATAAAGTTAAACTGTATGAAATTTACACAAACATGTGTTTAGCTTGTTGTATTAAGCTTGTCAACCCCCGGTGTTGAAATTACTTTAAAAACTTCTTTCCTTTTAATTTCTCTGGTAGGAATGATTGGTTTTGAGTTGGGCCAACATATGTATCGCTCCATGAATAATTACCCGCATAGCCTAAATTTTTCATAAGTTTTGTGGGCGCGTTTCTTAAATGAAGTGGAATAGGTTCATTAGGAAATTCGTAGACAGCTTGTTTGGCAAAACTAATTGCATTAGCAATGGCGCGTGATTTGGGTGCTTTTGCTAAATAAACGGCAATGTGAGCAAGAGTTAATTGGGCTTCGGGCATACCAATTTTGTGGACGGCTTCAAATCCGGCATTAGCTTGAATTAATGCTCCGCGATCGGCTAAGCCAATATCTTCGGAGGCAAAAATAATCATCCGGCGGGCAATAAATTTTGGGTCTTCACCATTTTCAAGCATTCTCATTAAGTAATAGAGAGTAGCATCAGGATCTGAACCACGCATTGATTTTATAAAAGCAGAAATTATATTGTAATGTTCATCAGCCTTTTTATCATAAAGCCCGGCGGAGCGAGTTTGAAAAACTTCTTTAATTATTTCTGGGGAAATTAACTTTTCTTTAAAATTAGTGATTGTGATTTCTAAAGCATTGAGCATAATTCTGGCGTCGCCTCCTGAAAGCCGAATTAACAGATCCTCAGCATTTTTATTAATTGTTTTTTTATATTTTGCCATCCCCTTTTCTTTATCAGTGAGCGCTCTTTTAATTATTTTTGACAAATCGTCAGGTTCTAAGCTTTTTAAAATAAAAATGCGACATCGGGAAAGAAGTGGTGAAATAATTTCAAAACTTGGGTTTTCGGTAGTGGCACCAACTAAGGTCAAAAGACCACTTTCGACTTGGGGAAGAAGGACATCTTGTTGAGCTTTATTCCAGCGGTGAATTTCATCGATAAAAAGAATAGTTTTTTTATTAATTAATTTATTTTCTTCGGCAATTTTAATAATTTTTCGTAAATCGTCTTTACCAGAGGTTACGCCTGATAAAGCATGGAAATCAGCTTTTGTTTCTTGGGAAATTATGTGAGCAAGAGTTGTTTTCCCTGATCCCGGTGGTCCCCAAAAAATCATGGAAAAAAGATTTTGATTTTCGATCATTTTTCGAATCAGTTTTCCTTGGCCAACTAAATATTCTTGACCAATAAACTCTGCTAAAGACTGGGGACGAAGATTATATGCAAGGTTCATGAGATATAGTATACAAAATATTAAGAAAGTGGCTAGTGGTTAGTGATTAGTGTTTAGTTGGCAAGGAAAGATGAAATAAAAATGCGGGGATGATTGCGATTAAGGCAATGATAGCGGCGGTGTTAAACGTATTAACGATGCCAAAGTGATCGGCAATAAATCCGAGAGTTGCTGGTGCGAGCACATTGGAAATGGATGAAACTAAGGTAGAAACAGAAAAGGCTTTCTCAAAATTTCCATGGTGTTCATTTGCTTCCACAATCATTGTTGATCTAACTGGGATTGTTCCTTGGGTGAGAATTCCAAGTAAGGTTGACAAACCAATAAGTATTGGTGTAGTGGTAGCGTAATTGGCTAATAAAATAATAGCAATTGACATGAAAATTTCGGCAATAATAAAAACCGTAGTATTTTTTAATAGATCGGATATTTTTCCTAGACTACTTTTACCAATAAAATTACCGACTAAATAAGCGCCGGTAAAAAGACCAAGTGTTGAATTACCAACTCCTTTAGATAGAAGTAAAAAAGGTAAAAAAAGAAAAAGTGAAGAGCTCGAAAAATTATCAAAAAAATTAACTAAAAGAGCTAGAATAAATTTAGAATTTTTTAATATCTTTATTAAACTAATTTTTATTGTTTTATTTATTAAATTAGGATCAGATTGTTTTTTGGTTTTAAATAATAAATAGCTAATAAAAATTAGTAAAGCAAAAAAACTATACAGACTCGAAGTCAATCGCCAGCCAATAAAAGAAACGATAAAGGTTAAAAATGTGGAAAGTATTATTCTTCCAATATCGCCAAATGAACCAAAATTTCCCATAGCAAAGCCGAGTTTTTTTCTGTTAGTCCATTTGGTGAGCAGGGCCATAGAAATTGGATGAAAAACACCAAAGGCAATGCCGGCCATTAGATAGAAAATGATAAATGATGGAAAGGTCTTTGAAAGACTTACTCCAAGATAAGAAAAAAGAAAGAAAAGAATAATTATTTTTAGAGTTTTTAATGGGCCGAATTTTTCGGCAATATGACTGGAGGGTAAGGAGACAAGAATACCGACAATATTAATTGATGAGCCAAGGATGCCAATTTGGGTAAGGGTTAAACCAATGTCTTTGGCGATAAAGGGAAGAAGCAAAATTAACCCAGCTTGAAAGCCATCGTTAAAAAAATGTAAAATTGAGAGAAAATATATGTTCATAAGATATAGTATACAAAAAACGTGATTATTTAAGTTGATTTATATGTCAAACCCAAATGAAAATGTCACCCCCCGTAATTAATAACAATTATTAACT